>CAMLRE010000008.1 GCA_946482355.1 uncultured Bdellovibrio sp. | reverse complement strand
AATAATTCATCGGGCACAGTGAACGAACTTTACGGTGTTTATGGAAGAACTTATATCGTGGCCGGAGCTGTTTTTAATAGTTCAGGCGGTGATTTTACATCTATGAATACCGGCACAACTCCGGTGACAAATAACTTTGGTGTGAGAATTAATACTAACGGAGGATCTTTTGTTAATAACTACGGTCTTTATGTTGGTGATCAAAGTTCAGGAGTAACGTCGGCGACAAATTCTTATAATATTTTTTCAGACGGTAATACGAGCAGAAATGTGTTTATGGGTTTTATGGGTGTGGGAGTGAATAATCCGACAGCCCGTATTCAAATTGCAGCTGGAACGAACGGAAATGCTCCATTAAAATTTACATCGGGATTATTATTAACAACACCAGCTTCAGGTTCATTAGAGTATGATGGTACAAGTTTGTATTTTACAAATGGTACAAACACGCGCCGCGCGATTATAACAGGTACAAGCAGTAGCATCACTTCAAGCACAATCACTTCGGCTTTAGGTTATACTCCGGTCTCTGCGGCAGCGGCTTCACAATGGACGACATCGGCTACGACAATTAACTATCTGTCTGGTAATGTTGGTATTGGTACATCGAACCCAACAAATATTTTATCAGTACAACAGGGTAATGGTAACGACGCTATTATGTCGTTAACAAATACTTCAGCAGGAAAAGGTTCATACATTGGAGCTTCGGGGTTAAGTAACTATGTTGGTTTTACCGCTTCCGGCGTTGGTGCAACTTGGTTTAACGGTATGTATGGTTCAACTAACTATGTTATTGCCGATTTAACGAATAGTAAAATTCCGGTACAAATTCAGCCGAATACTCCAACAAGTACTTTAACTCTCACAGCTTCTGGCAATGTGGGTATCGGAACTTCGGCGCCAACAGTTCGTCTTCAGATTGCAGGCGATGATCTGGATTATAATTTACTATTAGATAATTATTCAAATACGACAGGTTCGCGTGCAACAGCTATGATGTTTCGTCGTGCTTTAGGAACACAAGCTTCGCCGGCGGCAGTATCTGCGGCCACAGTTCTTGGTGGACTTTACTTTGAAGGATATCATTCTGGAGGAGCTTTTTCTGGAAATACGGCGGCTGTACGTGCGCTGGCTGAAGAGAATTTTACAGCTTCTGCTCAGGGTACATCTTTATATTTTAGAACAACGCCGACCAGTAGCACAGCTATGCAAGATAGCATGGTTATTAAAGCTAATGGTAATGTCGGTATAGGTACGACAACTCCAAGTTACAAAGTACAAATCGCAGATACTACGGCTACTGATACTGTGGTGGCGATTTATGGTTTAAGTACGCAACAGCAAGGAATCAACGTAGGAACAAGCGCTACCGACAGATGGTCAATAGTTCACGAAGCTTCGAACGGCCTGGTATTTTATGCAGATCATACAGGTGATGGCGGGGCAGCTGCCGGTTCAAGAATGATCATTAAAGAAAATGGTTCTGTGGGTATTGGAACAACAACACCTTCAACTTTAAATGGTTGGGGAAAAGTGTTAGATGTTGCGGGTACAGCACATTCAAAAATCGTGGCTACACAAGACACAGCAGGTGTTTCTGTGACCACGGGTATTTTCAGTCATGGTTTAACGGGTAATGGTTACGGTGGATACGTGCAGGGTTACGGCGGTGTTGGTTTAGTTGGAACCGAAACTTATCATGATCTTGGTATTATAACATCAAACACGGCACGCATCAGTATTACAAAAACAGGATCTGTCGGTATTGGAAATACCGCTCCGAGTGTGAATTTCGAAGTCGGTAGTTCTACAGGTGGCGGTGGTACTGTGAAAATAAATCGTCAAAACACGACCGGGGTTGAAGGTGGTGAGCTTCAATTTTCACCAGGTACTTTAGGTGAAAATGTTTTTGCCCTTGATAACTATCAATCAGGAGCCAGCCAGGTTCTGAGATTTCGCAGTGATGCAAATTCTTCGATTATGTTCCTTGCAGCCGGTGGTAATGTCGGCATAGGACATGCGAACCCTACCGCATTACTGCATGTGAATGGATCGGCGTTAGCTACAGCATGGAATACAAGTTCTGATAGACGTTTAAAAACAAATATCAAAAAAATTGAAAACCCAGTTGAAAAAATTCTTCAGCTTCGTGGTGTGGAATTTGATTGGCGCAAAGATGTGAATCAACCAACATTACATGTGAAAGCTCATGACATCGGCGTAATTGCGCAGGAAACTGAAAAACAATTTCCAGAAGCGGTAACAACAAATCCAGATGGCTATAAATCTGTGGCGTATTCAAAACTTGTGGCTCCGCTTATTGAGGCTGTTAAAGAACTTTATTACAAACTTGTAGGTCACGATGCTGTTTTAGAAAAACATGAGCGTGAAATTGCTTCGGTAAAAGCTGAAAGTGCAGCGAAAGATCAAAAAATCAAAGAGCTCGAAGAACGTTTAGAAAAAATCGAAAAAGCTTTGCAGCAGCAACAACAAAACAAGTAGCCAATTAACAGTTGTCTCAAATTAAGATTTCGCGACTGAAGTACAGACTCTAATTTAAGAAAAAATACTCTATTCAAATTTAAGGGTCTTGAAATCTACAAACTGCCAGTTAATAACTTAAAAAAAATCCAGAAATTCCGATAAGTTACTGTGGTTCGTGTGCAGAAGTTTTTCTATTTTCTGATCTTTTCGCTGGTGGTTGCGGCAAACGTATTTGCGGCACCAGGACGAACTACATATCAAGCTCGTATTGTTAAACCCGATGGTTATCCGCTTGAAGCCAATAACGTTGCTTTTCGTTTTACAATTTTAGATCCGACCGGGTCATGTGTTATTTATGTTGAAAATTATGCGGCTGTGAATATGGCTAACAGCGGTGGATTAATTTCTTTTTCTTTAGGAAGCGGTGTTCGTTCATATCCCTCAAGCTCAACAACGATTACTTCGGTTTTTGATAACTCTACAACTTCGTATTCGTGCCAGTCACCGGGTATTTACACTCCGGTTTCAACCGACAATCGTAAAATCGTGATGCAGTTTAATGATGGTAACGGTTGGCAAACATTACCAGCTATGGCGATCAATGCGGTACCGTATGCAATGTACGCCGGTAAGTCAGAAGACTCAATTTTACTTAACGGCAAAGCGGATTCAAGTTTTGTTGAGTATTCAACAATTCCTACTTGCGGAGCTTCGCAGGCGTTAAATTTTAACGGCGCTACTTTTTCTTGTATTACCGCAGGCGGTGGTGGCGGAGCTTCGTACACAGTGACTTCAACTGATGTAACATCAGCTCTTGGTTATACACCGGCAAACCCGGCAACACTTTCTTCGTCATTCACTACAACGGCTTCGTTTTCAACAGTTACGGCTGCGGTGAACAGTTTAACAAGTTCGTATACAGCTCTGGCAGCGTCGGTCATCACTTCAATTAATGGTTCGACGAGCAGTACGCAAAGCTTTTCTTTGGGCATTGCTGGAGTTGTACCAACGATTCAAACTAGCAACGGTGTTCACACATTTAATTTGCCACTGGCGGCTTCAGCTTCAGTGACAGCGGGCCTTTTATCGAATGCCGATTATCAAACGTTTGCAAATAAAATGAATGCGACAAGTGCTGCGGTGATTGCGGCTTTAGGTTACACACCGGCTAATAATGCTGCGTCGGGAACTTATTTGCTAAAAGCCAGCAACTTATCTGATTTAGCCTCGGCCACTGTGGCGCGTGCGAATTTAGGTTTAGGCAATTTAGCTACATTAAATTCTTTATCATCATCTGATGTAACAACTGCTTTAGGTTACACACCACAAGCTTCTGGCTCGGTGGTTTCATCTCAGTGGACAACATCAGGAACAACAATTAACTACACCGCGGGTAACGTAGGTATTGGAACTACGGCTCCGATTGGCAGATTGCATATTTCAGATGATGCTGCGACAAATATTATTTTAGATGGCTATTCAAATACCACAGGAGCTCCAGGTCTCGCCACTCGTAAAGCGCGTGGTACGTCGGCTTCGCCAACGGCTGTTTTAGCAAATGATTATCTGGGAACTTTTGGTGCCAGAGGTTACGGCGCAACAGGATTTTCTCCTGCAACGCGTGGTATGATTGCTATTAAAGCTTCTGAAAGTTGGACAGACACAGCTCAAGGCGCGTCGATTGTTTTTGAAACCACAGTGAATAGCGGAACAACACGCACTGAAAAAATGCGCATTACAGATTCAGGGCGAGTTGGTGTTGGGGTAACTTCTCCCGAGGGCCTTTTACATTTAGCCGCAGGAACTTCGACAGTGGCTTCACTTAAATTATCAAGCGGAACTTTATTAACATCACCGCAATCAGGAACTATTGAGTACGACGGAATTAATTATTACGTCACTGATGGAAATAATATTCGCCGCACAATTGCCACAGCTTCAACAAGTGGATCAATTGATAATACATCGGCGATCAATTCAGCAGGCAATCTTGTTTTAACTCCAAATAACGGAGCTGGCAGTGTGATTGTTTCAGCTACAACAGCTTCAACAAATTCGCAAACAGGTGCTCTGGTTGTGAATGGCGGTTTGGGTGTGGCAGGAGCAGCCAACATCGGTGGAAATTTAAATGTTTCAGGAACGATCCACACTTCAAGTTATTTTTCTGCGGCAAGTTTAATGTACTTGTATGGAACAGGTGCTACTTACAATAACGCAAGTGATGCCTACGCTGGTGGAGAACGCGGCTTTACAGCAGATCTTGGAAACAACACAGCTTGGGATTTACTGAAACTTAAAAATGTCAGTGGCACACAGTTCGTCGTTGAAGGCGGCGGCTACACAGGAATCGGTACTGATGATCCAGATCGTCGTTTAACAATTATCGGTGATGGCACAGCTTATGGCGATGATGTGATGCTTGAAGCTACAAATAACAATTCAACAGGAACATATGCACAAATCAATTTAGCGAAATCACGTGGTACACCGGCGTCTAGAACTTCGGTTTTAGCAGGTGATACGTTAGGAGCTATAGCGTTCAGAGGACAAAACTCAAGTACGCTGGGTTACGGTGCAATTATCAGATCAATTGCAGAAGCTGATTATAGCAGTTCGCAAAGTGCAGATTTACGTTTTCAAACCACAGCAAGTGGCACAACCGCTGATCGAATGATTATTAATTCTTTGGGTAATGTGGGTATTGGTTTAGCTTCACCAACGGCTCGTTTACACGTGGCAGGAAATAGTGCTGCTACAGCTATTTCGTTAGTTTCATCAACGATGATCTTACAAAACACAAACACCACTTCGGGTGCGTTGAATACAGTCATGTTTTCTAATTACGATGGTTTTGGTAATGCAGCTATTTCAACAGTACAAACTAACACCGGTAACGTTGGTAATAATTTAGTTTTACAAACTAAGACCAGCGGTGGCGGTGCATGGAATGCCGATCAGCTTATTTTAAATTCGAATGGCAATGTAGGTATTGGGGTAAGTGCGCCATCAGTCAAATTGCACGTAGGTATAACTGATAATAACTCTGTTCTATTCGGTGCTAATGACGGCGTGAATAGTAATTTTAGATTTTTAACAAAATACACTGACGGTTATAATTATATTCAAGCAGGTGTAAGTTCGACAGACACGACGGCTAAATTAAAATTCAGTCGTGCGTTCGGTGCTTTAAATCTAGCGGATATCAGGTTTTTATCTGATTATGCTTCTTTTAACGGAAATCTGGGTATCGGTGTAACATCAGCAGCAGCGGCGTTAGACATCGCTAATGCTGGCGGTGAAACGATTATCATGCGTGATAACGATAGCGTAAATACAGATGTTAATTTTTCTTCGTATATTCGTGCCAAAGATGCTTCGGGTACCGGTGTTTGGTATATCGGCGATGGCAGCACCGGCGCTAACGGAACTTGGTTATTGAACTATCAAGCAAATCCAATTCATTTAGCGACAAGTTCAACTACACGCATGTATATTTCAGCCAGTGGTTCTATTGGTGTTAATACCACGGCCCCTGATGCGATGTTTGACGTCGTCAGTGGTGCGATTCGTTCAACCCGTACAGGCTATAATAATGTTCAGTACTTAGAAACATACGGCGGTGATGCAACTCAAACGGGATTGTATCTGCGTGGTAATTCAGATGAAGGAAATAAAAAACCATTATATTTGCAAACCTTTCATGATGGTTCGGGCGGAGCGGCCGGAAATTTAGGTTTTTACTTTCAATTAGGTGCAGCGTCTGCTCCGACAGATGTTTTAACAATTCGTGAAACGGGTTTTGTGGGTATTGGTACCGCAACACCATTGGAAAAACTTCATGTTGATGCTTCAACATCGGGTCGTATCGCAGTCGCGAGTGGAAATATTTTTGCAACATCTGGTTATGGTATGTCTTTAGAAAGTGATACCGATGACGGTATTACTTATTTAAATGTTCACACAGGTGCTTTTGGTGCTAATCGCGGCGAATTTTTAATTCGTGGTGGTCATGGAGCGAGTGAAACAGCATCAACACGCAATATAGCCATGTTTGAAACTGATACTGGCAACATGGGGCTTGGCACTATCAATCCTACATTTGGCGATGCTAACTTAACAACGAATAAGTGGAATGTTTTAGCGGTCGCAGCTACGCCGACAACGGCAGGTGGTGCAGCTGCTCTTACTTTGGCGAATCAAAAAACACCGCTTGCCGCAGGTGATAGAGTCGGTGCCGTTCACTTCGTAAATACAAATAACGGAACTCAGTTGTATAGTGGTTTTATTAATGTTTCGTTAGTGGGTACTGGTGGCGCCAACGGTTACGGTGGTCAGATGAGTTTTTACACGAAAGGTGATAACTCGTTAACTACAGGACAACAAATGGTGATCGATCAAAATGGTAAAGTAGGTCTAAGCACAGCTTCTCCTGAATTCAAACTTCATATCAAAGATACAACAGCACCGGTGATTGTGTTCGAAGAAGGCGATACGACACAAAAATTTTACCAAGGTGTTGATGGTGCGGGTTTCTTTATCAGACAAGGTACAACAGCTAATCCTGATATTATATCGATCAAAAACACGGGCCGCGTAGGTATTGGCGTAAATAATCCAGGCTATCAACTTGAGCTTTCGACCGATTCAGCGGCGAAGCCAGGTACAAGTACTTGGACTATTGCTTCAGACCGACGTTTAAAAGATGTACGCGCGCCATTTACGCGTGGTCTTGCGGCAATTGAAAATATTAATCCGATTTATTTCAATTATAAAAAAGATAATGCTTTAGGTTTACCATCTGAAAAAGAGTACGTGGGTATTATCGCGCAAGAAATTCAAAAAAATATTCCGGAAGCTACAGCTATTGATGAAAAAGGATTTTTACACGTAACAAATGACTCGATCATTTGGACAATGTTCAATGCAATTAAAGAGCTGTATCATAAATGGAATACCGAAAGCCAAGTGCTTCGTGAAAAAGTCTCAAATTTAGAAGAAGAGAACAAAGCTCTTAAAAATTATCTGTGTCAGAAAGATCCTGAAGCCGCTTTCTGCCGACCTAAAAGCGAATAAAATCTATAAATAATAAATTGCCTAGTCATATTCGTGGGTTGCTGTGTATTCACAGGTAAACAAAATATATTTTACAGATTCTTAACTCTATACAATATTAAACCGATATTAGTTACGTGAATAAAACCAATCTGTACGTTTATGTACTATTCATAACTCTATTGTCGGTCTCAGCATTCGCTGTTCCCGGACTAACGACTTATCAGGCCAGAATTATTAAGCCTGATAACGTAGCTTTAGAAGCGAATAACGTTAATTTTAGATTTACTATTTTAAATCCAGCCGCCGATTGTGTGCTTTATATTGAAGACTATTCAGCAATCAATATGGCAAACAGTGCGGGATTAGTTTCATTTTCTTTAGGCTCGGGAACAAAAATTTATCCAGCTTCGGCCACAACATTTACCGAAATATTTAATAACTCAACTCCTTCGATGGCTTGTCAGGGCGGTGGAACTTCATTTACCGCGACGGCAAGTTCAACTCGTAAAATCGTAATGCAATTTAATGATGGTAATGGTTGGCAAACATTACCGCCGATGAATATCAACGCTGTACCGTATGCGATGTATGCAAGTAAGGCTGATAATTCAGTTTTATTTAATAATAAATCTGAGACCGCATTTGTGCAGTACTCTTCGATTCCCACATGTACGGCATCACAGGCTTTACAGTACACAGGTTCTGGCTTTGTTTGTATTGCAGCCGGCGGTGGTGGGGGCGGTGGAGCTTCTTACACAGTGACCGCAGGTGATGTGACGGCAGCACTCGGTTATACTCCGGTTGATCCGGCAACACTTTCATCTTCATATACGCCAGCAAGTTCATTTTCAACAGTGACAGCCACTGTGAATTCGTTAGGAAGTTCAGTGACCGCGGTCACTTCAACAGTTTCAAATCTTTCATCGTCATTAGCAGCTATTGTAAGTTCACAATGGACGACAAGCGGAACAGCGATCTACTACACCTCAGGAAATGTAAATGTGTCAGGTTCAATCCGTATCAGTATGGATAATGCTACTTGCGCTGCAAGCTACGCTGGAGCTATTCGCTACAACGCAGGCTTGGTTCAAGTGTGTGACGGCACAACTTGGTCAAGTATGAGTGGTTCAGGCAGTGTGACAAGTGCTGCCGTGATTTCTGCCTTAGGATATACACCGCCAAATCCTGCAACTTTATCAACATCGTTTACATCGACAGCTTCATTTTCTATCCTGAATACTTCAGTGACTTCTTTAGGAAGTTCAATCACAACATTAAATAATTCTTATTCGACATTAAGCAGTTCGTACAGTTCGTTGGCCGCTTCGATGGCTGCGTTAGGAAGCACAGCAAGTGGAGTTCCTGTTTATTCAAATTCGAATGACAGCGTTTTTGTCGGTTTGGGAACGGCCAGCGCCAGTACTTCTTCAAATAACACGGCACTTGGAGTTCGCTCGTTAAGTGCCATCACTGTGGGTTCAGAAAACGTAGCGATCGGTGAAGAAGCTATGTATAGCAACACAAACGGTTGGGCAAATACAGCGATCGGTTGGGAATCTTTATATTCAAACACTTCAGGTGGAAATAATACCGCGGTCGGTAATGAATCGATGTTAGGAAATACAAGCGGGTACTCAAATTCTGGACTCGGCAGCTGGGCCTTATATAGAAATACAACGGGTTCTTTCAATACGGCAATGGGTGAATCATCGTTAGATAGAAATACAACAGGTATAGAAAACGTGGCGTTCGGTGCTCTGGCCGGCCGTTCTGTTATTACAGGGCAAGGAAATACTTTTATCGGAACTCAATCCGGTCAAGGGTTAAGCCCTGGTGTTTCTAACGTTTCAGGAAATACTTTCTTAGGTTATTTAACGGGAAAAGTGATTACTACGGGCGGAAATAGCAATACGGTGATCGGTTATCGTGCTGCTGATACGTTAACAACAGGTTCAAAAAATATCGTGATTGGTTATAACATCGATACGCCAACACCAACATCTTCAAACACTTTAAATATTGGTAATTTAATTTACGGTACAAATATCAACGGCCAAAATACGGAAATTTCATCAGGCAGTATTGGTATTGGCGTTGTCTCTCCTCTACAAAAATTATCGGTTAGTGGTGTGTTATTAGTTTCCGGTGAATACGGCAGTGGCGAAAGCTTATCTGTCAGCGGCTCTGGTGCAAGAATGTTTTTCTATCCGAAAAAATCAGCCTTCCGTGCTGGTTCTGTTGGAGCCGATGAATGGGATGATGCGAACATCAGTGATGGCAGTATTGCCATGGGTGATGGTGCGACAGCTTTTGGTTACGGGGCGATCTCTTTAGGAACAGGTACATTTGCAAGTAGCCCGAATGCAGTAGCGATTGGTCGTTACAGCCAAGCTACCGGAGATAGAGCTACAGCCTTTGGTGAATCACAAGCCGTCGGTGATTTAAGTACATCATTTGATAGCAGTTACGCTGGGGGTATGTACAGCATTGCGATGGGAAGCAGTAGCGCTAATGCTGATCGAAGTATTGCGATGGGACCATCAGCAAATGCTGATGGTGAAGCGAGTGTGGCAATTGGTCAGTCAGTTTTTGCGCGCGCTTATCGTGGTATTGCTGTTGGTAGTTACAACGTGGGTAATGGTAGTGGTACAGCTTGGATTTCTACAGATCCAATTTTTGAAATTGGTAACAGCGAAAATGGTTCGCCACGTTCAAACGCGATGACAGTTCTTAAAAACGGAAAAGTAGGTTTTGGTAAAACCCAACCTGTGACAACACTTGAAGTATCAGGTGCGATTCGTATCAGTATGGATAGCTCAACATGTGCAGCAAGTTACGCGGGAGCTATTCGTTACAATGCCGGTGCAGTGCAATTTTGTGACGGCTCAACTTGGGGAAGCCTGGGTGGTGGGGGCAGTGTAACAAGTGCCGCTGTGATTTCAGCTTTAGGTTATACACCGGTTTCTGCGGCGGCCGCTTCGCCGTGGAGCACTTCTGGTACAACAGTTAATTACCTGAGCGGTAATGTCGGTATCGGCACGGCAAATCCTACATACGCTTTAGTTGTGAGTGGTGTAACCAAAGCCAGTCGACTTTTAGCCGATGATGGAACTGCGACAAACCCATCTATTGCTTTTGCTTCTGAAACCGGAACTGGTTTTTACAGAGCCGGTGCGAACTGGATTGGTCTTTCAATCAACGGAACAAATTACTGGAACTTTGATAATGCGAACGGATTTCTTTCGCCAACAATTGGCGGCGGTTTTATCAGAAGTTCAAACGGAACTGCAGCTGCGCCAACTTATACCTTCAATGGAAGTTCAGATGCCGGGATGTTTCGGGCAGCGGCTAATCAAGTCGGATTTTCAACTGCTGCGATTGAAAGATTGCGAATTACCGATGTAGGCCGAGTCGGTATTGGAACATCTTCACCGATCGGTATTTTAGATGTGCGCGGAGGATCTGCAGCCGCTGGTGTTGATGGAACTCCTGTGACTATCGTTGCGCAGAATGCGGGTTCTGGAAATCGTAATGGTGGTAATATTAATTTAATTCCGGGTAGCGGTACAGGAACTGGCTATCGTGGTTCAGTACAAATTGCTTCAGGCACATTTTATAACGCTGCTCAACTAGAGATTGGTAGTGGCGCTCCAGGTATTGCTATCAACACCACGGGAAATTCACAAATCTTATTAAATCACGCCGGTGGTGGTTGGGGTGTTGTCGGCAATAACTCCACAGGAAAATGGTCATTAGGGTATGCAAATACGAGCAGTACAAATTTAGACGGTTCGGTTTTAACTTGGACTAATTCGGGTAATGTCGGTATCGGTACGACAAATCCAGCTGCAACACTTGATGTTTCTGGAGTTGTACGCGCGACAGATTTATGTGATGAAAATGGTGCGAACTGTAAAGATTTAAGTGTTGGCTGGAATAATCTGACTCACTTTGCAGAAAGCGTGACGACCTCTGCTCCGAATGCCACGGTACCGGTGGTACGTTTATTAGCGGCAAACGCAGCGGCAAATGTGGATGTGGCGTTATCTCCCAAAGGCACTGGAGCATTGACGGCACACGCTGCAGATAATACGGCAGCTGGTGGTAACAAACGTGGGCAAAATGCTGTCGACTGGCAAACCGATCGTGGTGTTGCAACTGGTGTAGCGGCCGCTCAACATTCGGTGATTGGCGGAGGTGTTGGTAACAGTATTGGTGCTGGTTCAACGGGAAGTGTGATCGCCGGTGGTGGATACAACATCGCAAACGGCAGTAATAATGCTGCAATTGGTGGTGGCTCTTCTAACAGTGCCGCTGGTCAGCTTGCTACTGTTCCTGGTGGATACGGAAATAGTGCAGCCGCTTATGGATCTACAGCGATGGGATATACGACTGCAGCGACCGGTCGTTATTCGATGTCGGCCAATTATTTCACAACTGCAGAGTCATACGCCCAAACAACAATCGGAGCTTACAACATGCCTAAAGGCGGTGAAACGACGAGCAGTTGGGTGGCAACAGATCCTCTTTTTGTCATCGGTAATGGTACAGGTTCCGGAGCCTCGCGCTCTACGGCATTAATGATTCTGAAAAATGGTGATGTCGGAGTTGGCACGACTTCGGTGAGCGACAGGCTAACTGTGAGCGGTAATGTGAGTGTCACCGGAGATATAAAAATGAATGGTAACGACAGTTACATTTGGACTAACGGAACAGGTACTGGTTATACAGGTATTTTTGATCCTTTTAATTCGAGAGTTTTACTTTACGCCTCTGAAAGTACAGGTAATGTAGGTATTGGCACTTCAGGTCCATCATATAAACTGGATGTCAGCGGCGATCTTCGTATTACCGGAACTCCGTATCGCAATGGCGGTGATTCGGCATGGATTGTACCATCAGATGAAAGACTTAAAGATGTTTCAGGAAAATATAACCGCGGCCTTCGCGAGATCGCAAGCCTTGAGACGATTTACTTTAACTATAAAAAAGATAATCCAAAACAAATTGATTCGTCAGTGACATATACAGGTGTGCTTGCGCAAGAGGTGCAAAAACAAATTCCTGAAGCTGTGAAAGAAGATAAAGAAGGTTTCTTATCATTAAATACCACACCGATTTTTTGGGCGATGGTTAATGCAATTAAGGAAATTTATTACGAAATTAACGGTGTTAAAGCTGAAAATGCAGAGTTGAAAAATCAAGCTGCAGAACAAGCACGTAAGATTCAAAGTCTTGAGGCTGAAAATGCAGCTATTAAAGAGCGTCTGGATCGTCTCGAAAAATCGCGATAGGCGCAGCTAGGCGCCCTTATATTAACTATTTAAATTCTTAAGAAGTGTACCCACAGCCCATTTCATGGATTTACCCATCTCTGCGCCTGTTTGGTTGTACACGTTACGAAGATCGTTCCATAAATTCGCGCTGATTAGCGTGATAATTAAATGAATACGGTGTTGTTCATCTTTGTTGTTTGTTTGTGGAATCTGCGCTCTGATTTTTTCCATTAACAACGTATTTAGCTTTTTTCTGAAAGCAATACGCGATTGTTGGCCGAAGTTTGTGTAAAGGTAAGCTAAGATTAAGCTTTCGTATTTGTCAAAAACCTGAAACGCAAACTCAGCAAAATCTTCAACCGTCATAATTTGTAAATTACCGGCTACGTTTGTCACGTAAGATTCAACATAAGTTTCTAACTCTTGGCTTAAAGATTTTTTATCGCCAAAAAAGCGGAATAAGGTACGTGTAGAAAGACCAGCGCGTTCGGCTAACTCTTCTAAAGAAATTTCTTCACCTCGTTTTTCAACTAACAGGTCGACATAGTTTTCGATAATTTTCTGGCGATTGCTGTTTGATTTCTCAAGGCGAGAAGAGTTGTCGTATTTTCTTACTTTTTTGGTCTTCTTGGCGGCTTTAGCCACTTTCGTGCGTTTCATATATAAAAAAAAGTATAGGAAAGACGCTGTGTGTGCAAACAAAAATATCTGTAGCGTCCAGCGTGACACTAAAATAATATTTGTTTATATGAATATTGCAGTCATTGGGTCGGGAATTAGTGGATTAGGAACAGCTCTGATTTTAAATCAGAAGCACAAAGTTCATCTTTTTGAATCAACAAATCGTTTAGGTGGACATGCTCATACTAGCGTTGTTGAAAAAAATGGTAAACAAAATAATATTGACACGGGATTTCTCGTTTACAATGAGCTCACTTATCCTCATTTAAAAGCACTTTTTAGATATTTAAACACAGAAACTGTCAGTTCAAACATGTCATTGTCTATTCAAGTCCCGCAAATTGGCTTGGAGTGGGCCGGAGACAGTCTAGGTACTGTATTTGCCCAAAAACGAAATTTGTTTAATCCGCGCTTTCACAGACTGCTGTTAGCCATACTAGCCTTTCATCGGCATGCTGAAAAAAATCGTGAGTTGGCGCGTCGTAACCGCTGGACTATAAATGAATTATTATTTAGGCAAAATTATCCGCGCGAGCTGATGGAGTGGTATATTTTACCGATGGTGGCAGCCATCTGGTCCACGCCAGAAAAAGGCATGTTGGATTTTCCAGCTGAAACTTTTTTAACTTTTTTTATAAACCATAAACTGTTGCAAGTGAATGATCGCCCGATTTGGCGAACAGTGAAAAACGGATCGAAGAATTACGTCGATCAAATTGCGAGACAGTTGCAACACATTCACATGAATGAACCGGTGCACGCAGTGGAACATGTGGGAAGTGAACTTCAAGTCACAACAGCTAAACAAAGTTACAAATTCGATAAAGTGATTTTTGCAACCCATGCACCGGTGACAGCAAAAATTTATAAATTTAAAAATTCGCAGCAAGAAAAAATCTTAAAAAGCTTTTCAACAATTCCGAATAAGGCGTTCTTGCACGAAGATGAAAGTTTTTTACCGCGCAAGAATAAATGCTGGGCTTCATGGAATGTGCAGGCGCAACTGGCCAGTGAAAATTCAGACAAAGTGTCTTTGACGTACCTGCTAAACCGCTTACAACCGTTAAATACAGAACATAAAATGCTTCTGACGCTAAATCCAAGCCGCGCTCCAAAAGATTTAATTTTTGAAGCGCAGTATGATCACCCGAAGTTTGACCAACAGGCTATAGATGCGCAGAATGAAATTCCGCATATTCAGGGGCATGATGGTGTCTATTTCGCAGGGGCGTGGACACGTTATGGCTTTCATGAAGATGGCCTTTTAAGTGCGGTGAATGTGGCAAAACACTTTGAAATCACTCCACCATGGAGAATTGCATAGTGGCTTTTTATCTGATGCAGGGGCAAGTTTATCACTCGAGATCAGAAACTGCTAAAAACAGTTTTAAGTATCCTATTTTTAATCTTTATTACGCGGTTCCTCAGACAGAAAAATTACAAACTCTTTTGCAAAATAAATTTAAATCTTTATTAAGTTTTAAAGACGCTGACTATTTAACGCAACATTCGCCAGCGCCGCTTTCTGAAAAGTGCCAGCAG
>CAMLRE010000007.1 GCA_946482355.1 uncultured Bdellovibrio sp. | reverse complement strand
AGTCTAACGAGCCCTTAACCATGGCACGAACTGTTCCAGCCATTCTTTCGATTTCGTTAACAGGAATATTTTGCGGCGGACGTTTGATAATATCTTTTCCAAGGTAGGCGATATTCACACATTGATCACCCATACGCTCAAGATCCGTGTTGATTTTGATCACTGATAAAATCAAACGTAAATCTTTTGCCACAGGGCCTTGTTTGGCTAAGATATTTAAGCACAGATTATCGATCTTGATTTGAAGTTCATTCACGTGCTTTTCAATTTCATGAACAGACGCTAACAATGAAAGATCTTTTTTCATAAAACCGTCTATGGCCGTGGCTAAAGCTTTTTCGACAAAGCCTCCCATTTCCAGGATGGTTTTCTTTAAATCTTCAAGTTGGCTATCTATTGTTCTTTCCATAGAGAGTATTAGACCACAGATCTTACACAACTTGCAATCTGTGAGCGCCCCATTTAGGATATTTTTTAAAGGAAAACTTAACATATGCGAGTCAGTTCGATCGACGTAGGCTCAAACGCTATACGCCTCGTTATCATGGAAATTCATCAAAACGGCCAATGGGAGCAAATAAAGAAGTTTAGAGCTCCGCTGCGCTTAGGAACTGATGTGTTCGAGCATAAAAGCTTGCAACCGGAAACTGTGGCTGAACTGATCGAAGTGTTCAAAAAGATTGCTAAGTTAAATAAGAAAAACAAAGTGCAAAAAACCATTGCTCTTGCGACAAGCGCTATGCGCGATGCTAAGAATAAAAAAGCTGTCGTAAGTCTTATTAAAAAAACCAGCAAGATTAAGCTTGATATTATCTCGGGCCAAGAAGAGGCACGCTTAATTCGTAATGCGATTTTAAAATCTAAATCGAATCATTTTCACAATGCTTTACTGATTGATATCGGCGGTGGCAGCGCTGAATTAACAGGTCTTTATCAAGAAAAGATTTTATTTTCTAAAAGTTACCCGCTGGGTGTTGTGCGTTTGTTATCGTTAAAAAACAAAAAGAAAAACGTGCGCGAATACTGCGAAAGCCATCTTAAAAAAATCAAAAACGGACGCCACCATTTCGATGTAGCCGTGGGAACTGGTGGAAACTTTGATGCCATTGCACGCTTAAAACTTTCACTTCTTAAAAAAGCGCCACAAACACATTTAGAAAAATCTGAATTATTAAAAATCCAAGAAAAGTGGAAGAAGTTAAGCGTTGAACAAAAACTAGCTTTAGGACTTCGCCCAGACCGCATTGATGTATTAGATCTAGCGATGGATTTAATTTTAATGATTATCAATCGTTTTGAAATTACCAAAATCAAAATCCCAATGACGGGTCTAAAAGAAGGTTCGATTCACGATTTGTTGGCGTAAGTTATTCTTCGTCTTTAACGAGATCGTCTTCAGTTAGCGTAATTTTTTGTAGCGCCTTCGTCATCATATCGGCTTGCACGCCAGCTATTGCTTTATGATCAGTGACTTGTTTTTTATGATAAGTACCATCAGATTTCATCTGCCAGCTTTGCGCTTGATCGTTCCAGTAAGACTGTAAGATATCCCATAGCTTTTCTTTCGCTTGGCGATCATAAATAGGCGTAATCGCTTCGACACGGGCGTGAAGGTTACGATACATCCAATCGGCTGAACCGATGAAAAAATCACCGTCTAATGGGTTTTCTTGACCGTTTCTAAAATAAAAAATACGCGAGTGCTCTAAGAATCGGCCAATCGTTGATTGCACTTCGACTTTATCACTCATTTTTTTAACACCTGGTTTTAAACAACAGAAACCACGCACGATTAATTGTACGCTGGCCCCCGCCTGTGAAGCTTCATACAGAGCAAGCGATATATCGTTTTCTTCCATATTGTTAAACTTCGCCATAATGTGTGCCGGGCGTTTATTTTTAGCGTGATCGGCTTCACGTAAAATAAGTTCTTTAAACTTATTAAACATATTAATCGGCGCCAGTAGCAGGTGTTGGTAGTCGGTTTTCATCGACTTACCCGTTAAATAATTAAATAACTCAATTAATTCAGTCGTAATTCGTTCATCTGAAGTTAGAACACCCACATCTGTATAAAAACACGATGTCGATTCATTATAATTACCTGTTCCGATATGAGCGTATGTGCGCACTGATTTTTCTTCTTTACGTACAACTAACGAAGTTTTGGCGTGCGTTTTTAAACCCACAACGCCGTACACCACGTGAACGCCCGCTGATTCAAGCTCTTGCGCCCAGATGATATTTCTGTGTTCATCAAAACGCGCTTTTAATTCGATAAGAACAACCACTTGCTTACCCGCTTCGGCGGCTTCAATCAGTGATCTAATAAAGGCAGAGTTATCGCCTGTGCGGTATAACGTCATCTTAATCGCTAACACGTGCGGATCACGAGCCGCCTCAGCAATAAAACGCTCAACCGTGGCCGAGAATGATTCAAACGGATGGTGAATTAAAATATCGTGCTTTTTAATCTGATCAAAAATAGAAACCTGCTCTGATAAAACCGCAGGCACAACCGGAGACCACGGTGTGTACTTTTCATTAGACCATGAAAGCTGACTCACTAATTGCGGAAGATCAACTAAGTCAAACTCGGCCGGCATGTCGTAAATATCTTCTTCTTTTAATTCTAATTCGCGCACTAAAAATGTTTTAAGCCATGGATCAGTGCAATCAGAAAACTCAACACGCACGATTTCAGCAAAACGGCGCTGACGAAGTTCTTCTTCGATCATTGATAATAAGTCTTCAGTGTCTTCGTCTTCGCGGTCAGAGTCAGCATTACGAGTCACTTTAAAAACAACCGTACCCTTAACCTTCATCTGCGGAAATAGCTCAGCAATATGAGCTTTGACCACTTCAATGGCATGAATGTATCTGCCCGTTTCACCAATCTGAATCCACTGATCAACAAGTTTAGGAATTTTCACACGTGCAAAAATCTTATCGTCATCAACAGAGTTAGTTTGCGTAAGTGAAACACCTAACGACACCGAAAGATTTGAAATAAACGGAAACGGATGCCCGGGATCAACCGAGAGCGGCGTTAAAATCGGAAAAATTTGTTTTAAAAAATAATCTTTTAAAAACTTACGATCCGCCGGTTTTAAATTTTTATAGGTCACAATATCGCATCCTTTGTGCGAAAGCTCCAAACGAAATTGATCCATCTGCATTTGTTGCTGGTGAAGCATTGTCGTTAAAAGTTTTGCGATCATTTGTAACTGCTTTTTCGGCGTCTGCCCGTCAGAAGATTTTGGTGTTAAACCGTAAGCGATTTGACGTTTTAAGCCACCCACACGTTTCATAAAAAATTCGTCTAAGTTTGACGAAGAAATCGACAAGAATTTTAAACGTTCTAAAAGAGGATTTTTTTTATCTTGCGCCTCATGCAGCACGCGCAAATTAAACTGCAACCAGCCTAATTCGCGGTTATTAAACAGCTCAGCCGAACTCTTAGGATGCTCGGTACTTCTGACTTTTCTTTTTTTTCTGACTTTTTTTTGTGCCGGACTCATGAGTGTCTCAGTTTAAGACCGAAGAATGTTAGGTTCAAGTCAAGATCATCTTAAGACTGTTACTCGACTAGCCGATAAGTAAGTACTATGTCTGGCTCTTTAGCACGCTATCACGCACGATCACCACGATATGTCCTGGATACCCAGGATAATAGTCTGATTCGCTTTTCTGGAGCCGAGCGTTTACCGTGGGAAGAAAAAACTGAATTAAGAAATGTTTCTTTAACGGGTTTATCATTTGTTTGCGCCAACGATTTATCACCGCAATTAGGCGAGATTATTAAAATCCAGTTTTCAGTTCCAGGATCAGAAACAATGGCTTGTTACGCGATCGTAATTCGCATAGCGCCAGAAGATAATTATTCTAATGAAGTGGCCGTTCACTTCTATAAACTTGACCGCCTTCAACGTATTAACCTAGTTCAAGGTCTAGCCGTGAAAATGGATACGAAAAAGTTTAACCTTGATGGCAATGGTGACAGCAAAAAAGTGGCTGATCATTTTTTCTATCTGACATTAATGTTTTTTTCGATCTTAAGTTGGCTGGTTCTGATGAACCTGTATCTTTAATTTGTAGCTTATAAGCTACTGACTTAAAAATCTCATTTTGAAACACTCACCGCCTGCGATGTTACTTCTTTAACAAGCTTGATAAAAGTTCGACGCTGCCTTCTATGCCAAATCGCATATAAACCTGCGAAAACTCGCATAGAAATTGAATTTCGAATAGCTTATGACTTTACGTCTTTGGGCTACGCTATTTTTAAGTTTCACTTTGGTCGCTTGCGGTGGGCCTAAGTTTATGGATAAAACCAAAATCGACGGCAGTATTTTACGTGGCTCGCCGGTTCTTAGCACCGATTCACTTTTCGGGCGTACGGTTTATATCGCAAAAAATTTCTCTTATGATACAAGCTCACCGTCGCTGTTTCGCAAATTTGGCTTATGCAGTGGAGTCATCATTCACGAACGCTACATTTTAACAGCGGCGCACTGTACGACAAACATTCAAGAATCGCGTGTGATTTTTACTGATGATGTTAATCAAGCTTTAACGCCTAATCAGATTTACCAAATCCAAGATTTTAAAACTCCCAAAGAATATAATGAAGCCCGTCTTACCGAACTTGAAAAAGAAGTTATTCCAGGCCCGGCAAACCGTTCTAACCGTTATGATTTAGCTGTTTTAAAATTAAGCCGCCCTATTGAAGGAGCTAAAACTTTACCGAATTACTTTAAAGACGAAAATACTGTCTTATACATGACGCAAAGTAAAGATGCGAACATGACAGCTGATGCTTATGTAGCAGGTTATGGCCGCATCACTGAATACAACAACCTTAAAGATGACCCGCGCTTTCAACAAGAAAGTTTTAAAGACGGCCCGCCTCCATTGAACGGCACTTTAATGAAAGCCAAACTTACTTTAAATATTGCCGATTTTTCAAACCGGGTTATTCAACGCAGCCAAAGATTTACATCGGGCGTTTGTGGCGGTGATTCAGGTGCCCCGTTATTTATTAACCGTGACGGAAAAGATTATTTACAAGCTATTGCAATCGCCACTTTTAAAGTTAAAACCGAAGACCCCGAAAATACCTACAACAACTGCTTTGGCGAAAGTTTGTATTTAAATTTAGATTTTCACAAAAAATGGATCTACAACACGATTGGTGAACTGGAAAACCGAAAAAGCAAATTAGCACAGCCTGAAACGATTTAAATACGATCTAAAAATTCTTCGCGAGAAATATATTTTCCGCCAAAAGATTCAGACACATCCGTGACCATCTGTAAATCCATCCAAGTTAATCCCTGAGATTTCAAATAATGCACAAGTCTAACAAAGGCATACTTTGAAGCATTCGGCTTTTTAAAGAACATACTTTCGCAACTGAAATAGTTTTTGCTTCTCACGCCGTAAATGCCCGAGATCAATTCGTCATCAAGCCAGCATTCAACTGATAAAGCCCCACCCTGCTTACTTAGATCGGTATAGGCGTTGATAATTTCAGGCGTAATCCAGCTACCCTTTTGCCCGGCACGCACCTGCTGCTGGCATTCACGAATGACTTCGGGAAAAGCCTGATTCACGGTAACTTTAATAAGTGGCTCATATTTACGAATCCACTTAGCCAGACTTTTATTGATATTCAGTTCAGAAAATTCAAGAATACCGCGCTCATCCGGGCAAAACCATAAAAGCGGATACCCCTCGTGCGGCCACGGAAAAATTCCCAAACTATAAGAAAGCTTTAAATTCGGTGCATCTAAAATTCCGCCGACAGCAATAACATCATCAATGATTTCAGCGTCGTGCGGGTCTGGAAAATCATTTAACACAGACATCACACACACCGCAGTCTTTTTCAATGTAATGACCAAAATAAAGATAAATGCGCTTCATCCGGCATTCTTCTGCATTTTTCACCCATTGTAAGATCGTAAGTAATTTTTTTTGATGTTCTTTTTTTAAAAGATCCTGATTTTCATGAGTAAATAATGATTCAGCTGGCTCTTGCAAAGCGCGATAACCAAAAAGCGTATCCACTTCTTCTAAACAACCCCAGCGCGCCAAGATACTGACCGCTGATTGCACGCGAAAATCTTTTTTGTTTTTAAACGTCATTTGCTCACGTAAAAAATCAAAACCCTGTTGCGACACGCGGTCGTAATTATCTTTAATTAAATGATAAACTTTTGAAATAAAGTTTTTATCTGGGTAAGCCCAGTCTAAAAACTGCATCTGAATCGAAACATCATCTTCATCGTAAAATAAAATCGCTTTTGCGGGTTTTCCATCACGGCCTGCACGCCCGACTTCTTGAAAGTACGATTCTAACGTCGATGGAATTTCGCTGTGTAAAACAAAACGCACGTCAGGCTTATCAACACCTAAACCAAATGCCGGAGTGGCTAACATCCACGTGGTTTCGCCAACTTTGGCACGCAAGAACTGATTCTGGTTCTGGCGGCGCTGCCCTGGCATCATATCGCCGTGATATTTTAAATAAGTGTATTTATTTTTTTGTAAAAAGCGGCCGAAATTTTCTAATGTGGCAATTAATGAAAAGTACACAATGCCTGACTGGTCAGGATGCTTTTTCATAATGTCATACATGGCTTCAAACTTTTCGTCTTCACCATAGGTTTCAGCAACATTTAACGATAGTTCTGGCCGTTCAATGCCGCTGGTTACAATGCCACTGCCCGTTTCTAAATGCAGAGACTGGCAAATTTCTTTCTGCACCGGAATTGTCGCCGTCGCAGTTAAGCCTAAAACAGTAGGCTTGCCTAGTTTTTCAATCACTGAACCAAGTTTAGCGTAATCAGGTCTGAAATCATGGCCCCATAAACTTACGCAGTGAGCTTCATCGACAACAAATAAAGAAATTTTTTGTTTCTGGATCACTTCCCAGAAGTCAGGTTTTTTAAAACGCTCAGGAGTGACAAAGAAAATATTAAATTTACCTTCAGCTAACTGGCGTAAACGTTTTTCTTTTTCATCACCAGAAATGGATGAGTTGATAAATGATGAGCGAAGCCCCACATCTTGGGCTTTTTGCGTCTGATCCTGCATTAAAGCAATCAACGGCGAAACTACAAGAACCAGTTCGCCGGGCTTTTGCACGTGAGCCATAAACTGAAAACACAAACTTTTTCCAGTTCCGGTTGGCATTAAGGCTAAAGTTGAATGACCGCCTAAAAGGCGCTCGATCACTTCGCGCTGGGCTCCGCGAAATTCCGCGAAGCCAAAATGTTTTTGAAGAGTTTGATTTAAATCGTGCACCTAAGAGAGTTTAAAGAAATTATCGTAAAAACTCAACGATGGAACGCCACATATCAGACATCGTCATGTTTAAAATCGAATTCTTTTCGGTGGGTTCTTTATCGACAGAAACAATTCCGTCTTCAGATAATTTTCTTTTACGAACCCATTCCATCATGTCTTTAAAGTAACCGCGGTAAAAATCACGCTCTTGGTTGATATCCATACCCAGTTGAAGGCGAGAATATTTTCCGATCATAAAGGCAAACTTACTGGCATCACTTGCGTAAAAACGAAGTTTACCATCAGTGCTCATTTTCGAATACGTCGCGATCCACTCCTGCGGAGTGACTGGTCCGCCATGATTTGTATCAAGAACCAGCCAACCTTTTTTTGTGTAAACCATTGTGGCCACGTGATAGCGCCAGTTAATATCGCCGGTATTCATTGGACCAATCGCCCAGATTTTACGGATTGAATTTTTTTGCACGCCCATTTTTAAAAGCATCAAGTGAATAAAGGTCGCGCGCCCAAAACAAAAACCAATATTACGATTTGGGTCGTATTTTTTATTGCCCGGATTCACCACTGGGTTTTGGTAAGTAAGATCAACAAGCTTATCGGCGGTCGCTTCACTGATTTCTACGGCGCGAGTTGAAGTTGTTCTAAACGGAACCTCTTGCTGAATCCCTTGAAGTGTTTTGAGATTCATGTCTGCCACTTCAGCAGGCGTTTTGCCGGCGACCTCAGCCAGGTAGATCGTCGATAAGTCTTGTTCAACCAAGCTTTTACGGTCCAATACAAGTTGATGGTCAGCAAACAGGTTCTGACATTGGTTTTGGGCCCAAACCTGCGTTGAGGCTAACAATAAAAATAAAACAATTCGCAACTTCATTAGACCTTCTCCTTCGCGATGACCGACGAAAGCGCGCTCAATGTCGAAAGAACCGACACAGTCTGTGCTGAAAGCAAATATATTAGATTTGGGCGCCAGTTAACGTGCAACTTCATAGCTATCAACAGACTTTGCAAATCCAGCTCCAAACATGCCCTTATTTTGAGCGTCCGCCATAGCGTTTGCCTCTCGAAAAAAAGTCTGATAGACCGTTATCTTTACTTTTATAAAAGCAAGAACTTAAAGCCTAAACAAAGAGGTTATAAATGGCAAAAACTTGGGACATTCAAAAAGTCCGCAATATCGGTATCTCAGCGCATATCGACTCTGGTAAAACTACTTTATCTGAGCGTATCCTTTTCTACGGTGGTAAAATCCATGAAATCCACGACGTAAAAGGTAAAGATGGCGTTGGCGCAACAATGGACTCGATGGATCTTGAAAGAGAAAAAGGGATCACTATCCAGTCAGCAGCAACTCAAGTTCACTGGAAAGATTATACAATTAACTTAATCGATACTCCGGGCCACGTTGACTTCACAGTAGAAGTTGAACGTTCTCTTCGCGTATTAGACGGAGCTGTTCTAGTACTTTGCGGTGTTGCCGGTGTACAATCTCAATCAATCACGGTTGACCGCCAAATGAAACGTTACAATGTTCCGCGCT
This sequence comes from uncultured Bdellovibrio sp., assembly GCA_946482355.1. The sequence continues at coordinate 6,342 of CAMLRE010000007.1, read as the reverse complement.
TAGCGTTCGTGAACAAGTTAGACCGTCAAGGTGCTAACCCATTCCGTGTTAAAGATGCTTTAGTTGAAAAATTACGTCTTAACGCTGTTATGGCTAACATTCCAATCGGTTTAGAAGACAAACACCGTGGTATCGTAGACTTAGTAACTATGAAAGCTTACGAAAACCAAGGTGACGACGGTGAAAACATCGTTGAAATTCCAATCCCAGCTGAATTAGTTGAAGATGCAAAAAAATACCAATTAGAATTAGTTGGCAAATTAGCTGATATCGACGACGGTATTGCTGAAAAATTCTTAATGGAAGAAATGCCAACTGTAGACGAAATGAAAGCGGCTATCCGTAAAGGCGTTATCTCATTAAAATTAGTTCCAGTATTCTGCGGATCTGCGTTCAAAAATAAAAACGTTCAACACTTATTAGATGGCGTTACTTACTACTTACCAAACCCATCTGAAAAAATTGAAAACGCATTAGACTTAACTAAAAACGAAGAGAAGTTCCCATTATCTCCGGATAATAACAAACCTCTAGTAGCGTTAGCGTTCAAACTTCAAGAAACTCCGTTTGGACAGTTAACTTACATGCGCGTTTACCAAGGTACACTTCGTAAAGGTGATTTCATTATCAACCAATCTGGTAAGAAATCAGTTAAAGTTCCGCGCGTTGTACGTATGCATGCTGATAAAATGGAAGACGTTGAAGTGGCATACGCTGGTGACATCGTTGCTATGTTCGGTATCGACTGTGCTTCAGGTGATACTTTCTGTGACGAAAACATCCAAGCGTCTATGCAATCAATGCACGTTCCAGATTCAGTTATCTCTTTAGCGATCGCTCCGAAATCTAAAGAAGGTACGAACAACTTCTCTAAGGCGTTACAAAAATTCCGTAAAGAAGATCCTACTTTCCGCGTTCACCGTGACGAAGAATCTAATGAAACAATCATCTCAGGAATGGGTGAGCTTCACTTAGAAATCTACATCGAGCGTATGAAACGTGAATTCAACTGTGAAGTTACTGTGGGTCAACCGCAAGTTGCTTACCGTGAAACTATCGGTGCTGAAGCTGCTTACGAATACACTCATAAAAAACAAACAGGTGGTTCTGGTCAATTCGCGAAAATCTCTGGTGCTATCCGCCCTCTTGAAAAACAAGAAGATGGTTCAGTATTCCGTTTCAACAATAAAGTTGTGGGTGGTCGTATTCCTAAAGAATTCATCCCAGCTGTTGAAGAGGGTTTCCGTGAACAATGCGCTAAAGGTCCTATGATCGGCTTCCCTATCGTGGATGTTGACGTAGACTTAGTAGACGGTGCGTTCCATGATGTCGATTCATCTTACATGGCCTTCAAAATTGCAGCTATGGCGGCAATGCGTGAAGTTTACCAAAAAGCTAAACCGACAGTTCTTGAGCCGATCATGAAACTTGAGACAACTGTACCTGAAGAATATCAAGGTCCAGCAACTGGTCAAATCAGCCAACGCCGTGGTGTTGTTGCTGGTACGACAACTATCGAAGGCAACGTAACGATCGAAGCAGAAGTACCGTTAACAGAAATGTTCGGTTACTCAACTGACTTACGTTCAGCGACTAAAGGTAAAGGTGAGTTCACTATGGAATTCGCTAAATACTCTCCAGCGCCTCGTAACGTTCAAGATGAGTTAATCAAAAAGTACGCTGCAAAACGTGCTGCTGAACAAAAATAATTTTTAAGTAATTAAAAATGAAAAAGCCCTGGTGCAAAACACCGGGGCTTTTTTTTTGGAAAAAACGTACTGCGTGAAATGAAACTATTTTTGTTTAGCTTTAATAGCATCCATGACAGACTTACAAGCTTTGATACCGGCTTCACCTTTAGTTGTTTCGCCAGTCTCGATATTTAAACAACCTTTTTCAGAAATTTTTGAACCGATTTGATCGATAAGACCACAGGCTAAAATAACACCGAAGCCGCCAGTGTCGTTTTTATTACCTTCATCTAAAAGAGCTTGAATCGCTTTTTCGCCACCAACTAACACGTCGTAAGTTGTTTTGCGCATCTCTTGTAATTCTTTTTTCTCTTCAGATGTGATTGTCGACATATCCTGGCCTACAGCTTTGCCTACTTCTTCTAAAGTACCGCATTGAACGGCGTAGGTTTCCTGAATTTGAGCGTCAGAAAGTACCTCTTCTTGTTGGGCGAAGGCCATTGAACCAGACATCAAAATAGCCGTTAGAACTAGTTTAGATAACTTCATTATTCCTCCAAAAAAACGTGGGTTTGGGTTTAAGTCCGAAGACCTAACCAGCAATTCCCAATCCTTAATTGAAGACGATATAGAAGGTTTTGAACCCATTGAGCGTTTAGAAAATTGACAGTGGGCCTTAGAGTGACCCACTGTTGATGACTGACTTTTATTAATTACAACGTTCGATTGTAAGTGTTTTCGAAGCCGTACCGTACATAGTCTCGACACTACCGCACGTCGAAGTAAAGGCTACTGAAACAGGTTGTCCTGTTGAACATGTGCCCGTCCAAGTTCCTGATGTAGGACAAGAACATGCCCCCGAAGTCCACGTCACGTTATTTGGTGAAACGTTACAAACTTCATTTGTTAAATTGTTTGTAACCTGCAGAGAGCCTCCATTGATAACACGGTTTGTTCTTGTTGTTCCTGAAATCGTAATATCAGATGTCGTTGCTGTTGTAATATCAGCAATAGCATTACCTGATCCCGACGAGTACACACGGCGAATACCTGTGTTAGCAAAAGTAAATGTACCAGAACTTGCACGGGTTAATGTTTGTCCTGTTGATAAAGCTGAAGCTGCAAATGAACCGTTATTACCAACTAAAGTTGCCGTAAATGCCGGAACCTGAGTTACACTGTCGCCGACGGCAGGAATCGTACAGGTGCCAGATCCTGTGCCTGCGTAAGTGAGCGTGATTGTACCAGAAACACTGACAAGTCCACTTGCAAGTGTGCACCCGTTAAAATCTTTAACTGCAGTTGCTGAAGCTGTTGCCCCGCACGCACCGAAACTTACGCCACTGCAAGCCGCTTCTAAAAAACTAGAACGCGTAAACGTGCCGTTATTATTTCCGCTCGACTCATCGACTGAAACCATTGATTCACCGATTTGCTGGATCATTAAATCTGAAGATGAACCCGCTAACGCAGTATCGTCATCAGAATCACTACAACTTGAAAGTCCGAAAACTAAAATAAGTGCGCATAACGGCGCTGAAAATAATTTTAACATTTTTTCACCTCTTTTAAAAATTTAGAACCTTTCGACATTTCAATTGTCAGACCAAGTTGAAATGGCCCGTGAATGGATTTCGCAAATTAAAGACATCCCAAAAAGCCCTAAGCTTTGTGAAAATTGATATACAAGATGTTTAATGTTGTCCTAAAATTAAAAAATGATGCGTGGCTTTGTTGCTCTGTTTATTTTTTTTCTTTCAATGAATTGCTTTGCGGCATTATCACCGCGCATGTACTCAGTGATTCTTCAAGGAGCGGGTACAGCCCGGCTAACAAGTGATCCTTCTAAAAATTCGATTTACTCAAGCAAGGGCGATTTTAATTTAATGTATTTCGGGCGCATCGGAAGCGGCGGCCCTACTTTAGGTTTTCATTATTTAGTAGAATCACGTGATGATGTTGAATTTCAAACTGGAAAATCTTACGGGTTATCTCTTGGCTATTATTGGAACTCTGGTTGGTTTGTTCTAGGTCATTACGATTTTTTCGCTGAACTTGGCCCATTGACGGATGGCCACGGACCACAGATTGATTTTGGCTATCTTGAACATCTTGGTGGTCATTTTCATATTGGCCTTCAAGTTTCTTACAGATCGATGAACTATGACACGGCTCGAATTCAAGAAACCTATCCAAGCCTTACGCTAATGCATTTGTTTTAATCATTTTGCATACTGTTTAAGCATCGAAATATCAATTCCCCGTCAATAGTCTAGAAGCTCTTAGCTTTTACCCTTAAAAAGATGCTAAGATAACGTCTTCTATGGTGTTAACTACATGGTTTTAATTCTGATCGCCTTCGTGCTGATCTTGTCTATTTCGTTTATTTGTTCATTATGCGAAGCTGTTTTGCTTTCGTTATCTCCGGCCTTCGTTGAAGTCGCTGTTGAGCAACGTCCTAAATCAGCCAGAGTTTTAAAACATGTCATCGACAACATGGACCGCTCGATTTCTGCGATTCTTACTTTAAATACGATTTCACACACTTTAGGTTCAGCGTGGATTGCGTACGAAGTGCATAACACTTTCGGCGACACTTACGTGACTTTATTTTCTGTGTTCTTAACTTTTATGATCTTGGTTTTTTCTGAAATCGTTCCCAAAACGATCGGAAAAAATAATCCAAAATCATTATCATTCTTTTGTGCTTACTGCGTACAAATGATGACGATTGCGGTTTACCCTTTCGTTAAAATGTCAGACATGATTTCTCGTATCTTAGCTTCGAGCACTGAAGAACCAGATGTGACTCGTGACGAGATGATCAAGCACGCTGAAATCGGTGTTGAAGAAGGAACTTTAAAAGCGAAAGAATCAACGATCATTAAAAACTTAATGAAGTTAGATAACGTTTTTGTCTCTGATATCATGACGCCAAGATCAGTATTTATGGCGCTTGAAGGCGACATGACGGTTCATGAAGTTTCGAAAAAATTTAAACCAATTCGTTTTTCTCGTATTCCGGTTTATCAGGATTCTTTAGATCATATTATCGGCGTTACTCACCGTTATAAAATTTTAGAAGCTTTATCAGCTGACCAACATCATAAAAAAATCAGCGAATTGTTAATGCCGATTTCAAATGTGGCCGAGCGTATGACCGTATCGCAAGTTTTAGATTTCTTTATTAAAGAAAAATCCCACTTAGCTATTGTGAACGACGAGTACGGTGTAACAACCGGCCTTGTAACTCTTGAAGATGCCGTAGAAACCCTATTGGGCGTTGAAATCATGGACGAGTTCGACAACATCGAAGACATGCGCAAATACGCCATGGAACAATGGCAACAACGCAAAAAACAACACAGAAAATAATCATTTTTCAGTTTAAATAAAACTTAATAAGGTCTGTCGCATTAAAACCGATCAGACCAAGGCGCAAGGCTCGAAGGCGTGCTTTATGCACGTCGAGGACGCAGCAACGCGGGGCTGGTCGATTTTAAGGTGACAGTTTGGCTTCAGTACTTAGGTCTTGATTGCTCTTTAATTCCGTATGGTTAGGCGCTACTGGCGAGAACTGCACTACGGTGAGCATGACGACAAAGATTAATGTCAGGCCCGCTAAGATAGCGAAAAGACGTAAGGTTTGAAAGTCTGAGGCCTTACCCCGACTGATCAACTGCTCTTTCAATTGTTCAAACCATAAGCTTAATTGCTTTTTCATTTTAGCACCATGACTTCCAACTTCATTAATTAAAGCATAATCTAAGCCAAACTTTTTCGAACAATTTAGTGTCTAAAGGAAACTGCATGACTCATTCAGAACTCGCTAAAAAAATCTTCGACGTCGCTCATTTAACTGGAGAATTCAAATTACGTTCAGGACAAATCTCGAATGAATACTTTGATAAGTATCGTTTCGAATCTCGCCCTGAATTATTGCGCGAAATCGCTCGTCAAATGGCACAGCTCGTTCCAAAAGACACAGAAGTTTTAGCCGGACTTGAAATGGGCGGAATTCCTGTAGCCACAGCCATTTCGCTTGAGACTGGAATTCCAGTGACCTTCGTTAGAAAAAAAGCAAAAGACTACGGAACATGTTTATTTGCTGAAGGAGCTGCGATTGAAAATAAAAAAGTTTGTATCATCGAAGATGTGATCACTTCAGGTGGCCAGGTTATTTTAAGCACCGCAGATCTTCGTTCGGTGAAAGCTAACATCAACACTGTATTATGCGTGATCAACCGCGGTGGTGATGAGGCTGTAGCAAAATTAAATGCGATTGATCTTCAAGTAAAAAGCTTGTTCGTAAGAACAGATTTTCCGAAATAAAAAAGGTAGGCCTTTATGAATGAAATTTTACCAAGATGGGATAATACAACTGAGTACCCGTCTTTCACTTCAAAAGAATGGACTGCGGATCTTACGCAGTTAAAAGCTTATATCGCAAAAATTGAAACGAACTTAAAAAGTTTTTCTTCAGCTTTAGCAAAGCCCGAAGAAACATTAAATCCAGCGACTTTAGAGGGTTTGCAAGAAACTCTTTTTACTTACTCTGAAGCACAAATTTTAATGTACAACTTATCATCGTACGCTTCGTTTGAATTTTCTTTAGATTCTAAAAACGTAGAAGCTGAAAAAATGTATTCTT
>CAMLRE010000006.1 GCA_946482355.1 uncultured Bdellovibrio sp. | reverse complement strand
CGCATCGTATCGGGTTGTTTGTTGCGCTCCATAGTGCGGATTTCTAGTTCGTTTCTTGTTCCCTGGGGCGTCATTTTAACGGCGCATTTTGAACAAATTCCTTCTCCTAAACAGCTAGAAGCTACCGGTAATCCACCTTCGATGAGTGCGTCCATCAGGTTTTTTCCTGATTCGACATTCAGCTCAAGTTTCTTTTGTGGAATTTTAAGAGTTGGCATATAAGAAAAGTATGAATGAAGATCGTGCATCACACAAATTTATTTTGTTAGGAGCTAGTCGCGGGCTAGGGTGGGCGACCTATGAAGCGCTCGCTAAAAAATATCCTGCGGCAGAATTTATGTTAGTGTCGCGAAAAATCGGTGAAGGAAATTTTAAATCTTTGAAATATGATTTTTCAAAAGAGCTTTCTTCGGAATTCATGACTGAAATTACTAATTTTAATCCGACGACAATTATTTATTTTGCGGCCGGTGGGCCGTACGGAAATTTTCAAGATAAAAAATGGGCCGATCACCAGTGGGCTTTACAAGTGAGTTTTTTATTTCCAGCTCAACTGTTGCATCACTTGATGCGTATTTCGATTCCGAGTTTAAAGAAATTTGTGGTCGTCGGGTCTGCGATTGCTGAAAATAAACCAGATCCAGGGGCTGCTAGCTACTGTGCGGCTAAACACGCTTTAAAAGGTTTAATCACTACTCTGCAGGCAGAAAATGGGCCAGACAATAAACATGCATTTAGCTGTGCCTTCCAAATTGACTTATTTTCTCCGGGTTATATTGCAACTGATATGCTTCCAGCGCATAGCTGGCCTCGTCAGCAGGGCTTGGCCGAGTCTGCTGAAAATGTAGCAACTCAGCTTATAGATTCTTTAAATTAACCAATAAGCGTTATCTCTTTTGCCTATCAATTCCATTCGATAGACTTTACCATCTTTGAGTAGAATTTATCGAGGTAAAATATGAGCGAGACGCAAAAAGTTGAAAATGTAATTATCGTAGGTTCGGGCCCAGCAGGCTTAACAGCAGCTGTTTACACGGCACGTGCTAATTTAAATCCACTGATGATCGAAGGTGAAGAAGCCGGCGGTCAGTTAATGATTACAACTGAAGTTGAAAACTTTCCGGGTTTTGCTCACGGAGTAACTGGCCCTGAACTTGTTGCAGTTATGCGTAAACAAGCTGAACGTTTCGGTACTCGTTACATCACTCGTAACGTAACTAAAGTTGATACATCTTCTATGCCTTACAAAGTTCATGTGGGTAATGAAGTTCACTTAACAAAATCAATCATCATCTCTACGGGAGCATCGGCTAAGTACATTGGTCTTCCTTCTGAAAAACAATACATGAACCGTGGTGTATCGGCTTGTGCAACTTGCGATGGCGCGTTTTTCAAAAACGTTGAAGTTGCTGTAGTTGGCGGTGGCGATACGGCGATGGAAGAAGCTAACTTTTTAACTCGTTTTGCAACTAAAGTTTATATCATTCACAGAAGCGAAAACTTCAAAGCTTCTAAAATTATGTTCGAACGTGCAAAAGCTAACCCTAAAATTGAAATCATCCCGAATACAGTGGTTGAAGAGGTTTTAGGTGACGGTAAATCTGTAACTGGTCTTCGTTTAAAATCAACTACAACAGGTGACGTTACGACTAAGAACCTGCAGGGTCTGTTCGTAGCTATTGGACATCAGCCTAATACGAAGCTTTTTCATGGACTGCTAGAGCTAAATGAGGTGGGATATATCAAGACTAAACCAGGTACGACTTATACAAACGTTCCGGGCATTTTTGCTGCGGGCGATGTGCAAGATCCGATCTACCGTCAGGCAATCACTGCGGCAGGTACTGGTTGTATGGCAGCTATCGACTGTGAAAGATGGTTAGAAGCACAACACGCATAGGGTTTTATGACAAAAAAATTAAGCACCTCTGATCTGATTCGTAAAATTGAAAAACTGACTAAGCAACGTATTGCCGGTCAGGAAGTTGTGGCTTTAGATCAGTTTCGTGATGCTTCACAAAAACTTCATCCAACAACGATCTTAGTGATCGAAGATGAAGAAACTCAAAGAACGTCGTTAAAAAGAATTTTAGAATCAGATGGCTATCAGGTTAAGTTAGCCGCTGATGCTCCTCAGTTAACGGCGTTACTTGATGAAGATATCGATATTAGCTTTATCATCATGGATGTGGGCTTACCGTGGGTGAATGGTTTTGAATTAGCGCAAATGCTTAAAGAGCACCGCGAATTAAAACATATTCCTTTAATTTTCTTATCGGCTTCAGCTGAAGAAGAAGATTTACAAAAGGGACGTGAAGTCGGCGCTGATGATTATATCAAAAAGCCTTTTGATATCGAAAAATTAAAAGTTCGTATCAAAGAAATCTTGAACGAAAAAAATCCTAACTAATTTTTCTTACTTTTGTTTGCTGACTGAGATAATCATTCAGCAAATTCGCCAGTCTTTGCTTTTGCATCTCTGTCACGTTCACAAAACGTGTACGTTGCGTAAGACCATCACCTACAGTCTGAGCGCGCACTTGCACACGGCCGTTCTGCGGGTTTGACGGGTTACGGTTAACCACGATCAGGTCAAATTGTACGCCGTAAAAATCAAATGGAATATTATCTTCAAGTAATGAACCTGAAAGCGAAATATTTTTAGAATAACTTTTAAAAGTTTTACCTTTTTGCGAAATCAATAAAATTTCAATTTTTAGCTCATGACGTTCGGCACGGTTTTTATAAGCTTCGTTAATCTCTTTAAAATTTAACGGATCTGGTGGCTTATGGTGGGCATTGTCGATATCTAAGTGATCACCGTTAAAATCTTTTTGCATGTGATTAGCTACATCAGAATAGGTATCTTCTGGGTTAATCATCGTCATGGCCTTACCAGCCGGTTGCCAGTGAGCCCCTTTAGTGACCGTATCTTCTTCTTGTGCCGGATGTGAAACTGGCACTTGCGGTGGCTTATTTTTGTTTTGAATTTGCGCTTGAATATGAGCTTTCACGTTTTCTTCAGAAACTGGAGCGCCTGGAAGAGCAAAGTCTCTTTGTTCAGAATTTAAAAAATCTTTTAATAATTGCCAATTGGCCCAACCGGCTGTCCAAACATAGAATCGCGTCCAATCACGCTCGTTCATTTTTAGAATAGCTAATTGCAACTGCTCTGTAGGAAGAGGCTGCGATTGAATTTTAGTGATACCATCAAGCAGTATCCAAGTTTTACCGGTCGTCGACATGTAATTCCTATCGGTGTATATGCCCTGATTTTTGAGACCAGCTGTTATCCGGAGTGAATTCTGGATGATGGTCTAGTAAACTTTTGTCTCAGATACAGTGATACTCTTGATATGAAGAAATTAATCTTAATTTTGTTGGTTTTTGGCTCTGCTTTCCAGGCTTTGGCTGGGGAAACTTACGGCCTTATGATGATCGTAAAAGGCCAGGTGCAAGTGGCAAAGTTAAGAGAGCAACCAACGGGTGCTAAGATCGGCACAAAAGTGTATCCACAAGATACAATCATTACCGGTAAAGATTCGCGCGCGAAAATCGTGATGAGCGATCGTAATATTATCAACGTTTTGCCAGAAACAAAACTTCGCATTGACCAGTACATCAGTGAATTCAAAGAAAAAAATGTGCGCTTAAGCCTTATCGAAGGTAAAGTGCGCACCAACGTAGAACAAAAATACGATAATAACGAAAACAGATTTGAAATTAAAACGCCGTCGGCCGTTGTCGGTGTGCGCGGAACCCAATTTGCGACAAGTTATAAACGTTCAACGAATGTCACAGCGGTAACCACATTTCGCGGTGAAGTTATTTTTCGTGGCTTAGATGCTTTATCAAATAAGCAGACTGAAGCGGTCATGGTTCGTCGTGGTGAAACATCGGAAAACTTTGATGGTAAACAGCCCGGCACACCGGTGAAAATGAATCCGGTTGAATTTAAACGTGTCGATAAAGATACTGCAGTCAGAAAAGAAGACCGCCCGTTAGATCCATTACAAGCGGGCCCTCCGAAAAACGATATCGGGCAAATTATCGCGATTAAAGATCGTAATGATAACTTGTTAGGTGATTCAGCCAAAAATATTATTTCTAAACCGGCCCAAGTTAACATCATCATCGAGCGATAAACATGAAAAACAGTCTTGTTCTTTTTTTGAGTCTTCTGTGTTTGCAAGCTAATGCGCAAGTGAACAGTAAAAATTTGCGTATTGAACCCAAAAATCCACAACCAGAAACAATTAAGTCAATCGAACAGGCTGAAACAGCTCCTGCAAAAACCGAAGTGCAGCTGGAACAAGAAGAACGCAAAGCCTTTGCACAAGCCTATGAATTTTATAAAAAAGAAGCCTACGAATCTTCGATAGCAACTTTACAAAAATTAAGAACCAACACTTCGCTGACGCAGTCGATTTATTATCTTTTGGGTTTAAATTATTACCGCATTAATAATTTTGACCTGGCCGAAAAATATTTAACTGAAGTGACCCGCGCAAATACGATTCAAGAAGTTTCTTTGGCCTATTATTATTTAGGTTTAGCACAGTTTTACAAAGCCGATTACGAACGGGCGATGAACAGCTTTGAATTATCTATCGATACTTCAAAAGATCCAGAACAAGATAAACGTGCCGATCGCATGATTGAAAAGTGTATTCAGATTCAAAACCAGCTTGAAAACGATAAATTAAAATACACGATGGGTTACACTGTCGGATACATGTATGACAGCAACGCTTTAAACATTGCCCCGCAAGAAGATGTTGTGACAGGGCATGTGTTTAGCGCCAGTGGATTTTTCGCTTACAAACTTTGGCAAGATAAAGATTCATCAGTAGAGCCAATGGTGTATTTAGCTGACCAACGCACCCTTGATTACAAATTAAAACTAACTGACCAAATGCAAGCGGCCGATTCGACAATGTTATTGATATCGGTTCCGTATAAAACTTTAGTTGATGGCTATCGCAGCACGACTTCTTTAAATGTCGGTATGTACATGTTACCGTCAGATACCCAAACACGCGATATGTCGATCGCCTTAATTTATGTAAAACAAAATTTAGGAACACGCTTAACTACAGATCTTGATTTAGAAGGGCAATTGATTATCGGTCGTGACGATTCACAAATTACTTTCTACGATGCAGCTGATAACCAAACAGCCATTAAGTACGATCTTTCAGGGGCTTTAAGATATTCACTGGGCCGTATGCAAAGTCTTTTGGGTGAATTGGGATTTATTTTAAACGATGCTGACGGCGAAAATGCCAGTTATAACAAAGTTTATGTCAACCTGGGTTACGAACTACCAACGTTTCAAAATACGTATTCGACACTTAAAGCAAGCTACGGTTCTACAAACTATTCATTATCAGATTTAGGCCGCCGTGATAACTTTGCAGCTTTTAACTATTCTGTATCGAAAGATTTAACTGAACGAACTACGGTTAACGTGTTTGGAAGCTTATCGCGTAATGAATCAACGATTGAAGATTACACTTATGGCGATGCCACGATCGGTGTTCAGTACGTTTATTTAACACGTTTCTAAGATTTTATTATTTACGGCGGTCAAAGACGCCGTCCCAGCTTTCAGGAACAGGGTTATTTTGACTGTACTGTGTTCGTTCTAAATACATCTGACACAAATAATCATCTGGCTTTATTTTAAGTAACTCTAGAAAGGCTGCTTCAGCCTCTTTAAATTTTTTATCGTAAAAAAGATTTAAAGCTTTATGATAGCTATCAAAGAATGGCATTTCAGGGTGAGTTGTTCCCATAGAGATTAGCTCATAAATTTTAACCGGACGGTTTTTACCTTTTACACGAACCACATCAACTTCGCGCGCCACAAATTCATTTTTAACTTCAAGATAAGTATTTTCGGAAATCAAAATACGTGCCTTATAATTTTTCGTTAAACTTTCTAAGCGCTGGGCTAAATTTACTTCATCGCCGATCACCGTATAACTTTGAATTTGATCAGAACCGATGTTTCCTGCAACCATGACACCTGTGTTAATACCAATACCGATTTTAATTTCGGGCCAATTGCGTTTTTTAAAGTCTTCGTTAACTTCAGCCAGTTTTTCAAAGCACTTCAACGCCGCAATACAGGCTTTTTTCGGGTGATCAGGATAATTCAAAGGCGCACCAAAAAGGGCCATGATCGCATCACCCATGAACTTATCGATAGTGCCATTTGTACCAAAGATTGTTTCAGACATCGGTGTAAAGTATCTGTTTAACATCGCAGATAATTCTTGCGGGTCCATTTCTTCTGATAATGTCGTGAAACTTCTAATGTCAGAAAAGAACACTGTCATTTTTAATTTCTGACCTTTAAGCTCAAGGTTTTCCTGGTTTTTTAAAATCTCTTCAACGATTTCTTTTGAAACGTATTTCGAGAAAGTGTTTTTAATTTCTTTCGATTTTCTGGTTTCAAAGAAATAGATATAAATTAAGAAAACAATATAAGTTGAAATCGTAAATAAAATCGTTGGGGCTAATAATTCAAAATAAAGATTACGCTGAAAGTTATGCAGAGCAGTCTTATAAAGCCCATAATTAACCAGTAATAAATATAACGAAGCGATAAAAAGATTCGAATAAAGAAATAAACCGGCCAGAGTCGCTGCTAAGAAAAATAAAACGATAATTGAAATTTTAACTTCGTCAGCCGGAATGCGCATAAATGACTGATCAAATAGGTTTCCTAGAACAGAAAGATGAATTTCTACTCCTGGTAAGTCTTTTTCAACCGGTGTGTTTCGTAAGTCGAAGATACCTGTGGCCGTTGGCCCCATAACGGCCGCTTTATCTTTTAGCCATGCAGCTTTTTTAACTTTTGTCGGTTCACCATTTAGATGAACAACCATCTCAGGATTGTCATTGTGAAATAAGTCGCGCGCTGAAACGTAGGGAATTGAATTTTTGCGGCCATAGTAATTAATAATTAAACGGCCATTTGAATCGACCGGTAAAGACATTACATCTTTTTCTGTTTCGATATCTTTGATGACCACACTGCCGATAGTTTTAGTGTTATTTTCTAATTTTGGGTAAAACACGGCTTGGTAGCCAGTTGCTAAAAGATAAGTTTGTAAAGCCAGCGATGGAATAAAGCTTAAGTTTGTTTTATTTCCAGAGCGGTAAATCAGCGGGTAGTGGCGAATCACTCCATCAAAATCTAAATCAGCATTAAATGTGGCTGTGTATTCTGCTGCCGTTTGTATTTCGTGCACGTTTGCGGGCCAGCTTGCATATTGCGGGATTAACAGTTGATTTACATCATCTTTAAAACGTTTTACTTTATCGCTTAACGACGGAAGTTTATCGTAGCCTGGAATACGGTTTAAAGTGTTATCGTAAGCTTTTAAAAGCTCTTGGCCTGCGTTTTTTAAATATTCATCGTCTTCAGATAGCCAACGATAGCAATATTGAACCAGATTTCGACTTTTATCGGCGATTAAGCTATTTTTTTGATAAACATCAAGTTCTTGAACAGATTTTTTATTAACACTTTGTAAATAAATTTTTTCAAACTGCTGATCAAGATCGTCAAAAATAGCTTTAAGTTCGTTACTGAAAAAAACCTGTTCGAACTGCGAGTTAGTGTCATCAAAAGTTAATGTAGCATTTAAAGTTACGATTTTATCGCCTCCACTGCGGCGAAATGATTCAACAAAACAATAATCTTGATAGGGTGGATTTTGGTAAAGAATAGGGCCTTCACCGAAAGTTCCTAAAATAATTTGTGAAGGGTATTTTTTTAGTACTTCTTCTAGGCGGCCATCGGCTTTAGAATTTTGGGCTTCAGAAAAGATAATATCGTTGGCGATCACTTTTACGCCATTTTTCATGGCGTTATCCCAGATTGTGGCAATCACTTCGCGTGACCAAGGCCAGCGGCCCAGTTCACGCACTGAATCTTCGTCAATATCAATTAAAAACGCGTTTTCTTTTTTCTGGCGCTCTTCTTTGTTTTTAAAAAAGGTATCGTAAATTTTGTTATTAAACTCAAAAAGAAAACTATAAAAAACATTGTTTTCTACAATCTCGGGATTATTTTGAATACTTTTGTACTTCAAATTCAGCGCTGTGAAGCTGAAAAACAAAATACTCGCTAAAATAATTCCGTAGATTTTAATCTTCACGAATTTTACACGGCCGTTTTACGGTGAGAGTGGTTTTCGCAGAAATTTAAACTTTCAATGAGTTGGCCGCGTAAAGCCTGCGATGAGCAGATAAACTCTAAATACTGGCCATTTCCTGTGGTTACAACTTTTCCGCTGATTTTAATTTTTTCAAAATATTTATTCGTAGCTTGAGAATTAATAATAACGACTTCCAACACGCTATTGTGGAAATGCGTGGGGATAACCTTGTCGCATAAAGACCCTTCAGGTGTTGGGTTTACGGCCGAAGCCCTAAAGATCATGCCTTGTTTATTCATCAGCACCAGATCAATTGTTTTAGCTGTTGGTTTTTTAAAATTAGAGGCAGCTAAGGTTTTTTGGGCATCAATGCACGAGTTAGTAAAGGTACGTTCGATTTCATCTTGCGTGTCTTGATCAACAGGTTGCATTTTAAGTTTTGTGTTTACTTTAGCCTGCTCAGCTTTATCAGACATGTTAGTTAAAAGTGCTAAGCCAGAAAACGGTGAAGCACTTGAAGTCATTAACATTTTTAGAGGCTTCCACGAGCTTTCATCACTTCTGGAAAAATAAAAGCTATTGATATCTTTAGGGCGCATTTTTAAAATCGTCATTTGCGCTTCGTCGGTAGCTAGATCGGCCGTCTTTGTTTTTGTCGCAGGGTCGTAAAAACACCATTTAACTTGTTCGTTCATAGCCAAAGCTCCTTATTCGTAAGTCCAATCGACGTTGATACCAAATTGGTTAGCTGTATAGTTTTTGTGGCTGAAAGTTCCACCATAAAAATAACCTTGATGGCCGTTACTTGTGCCTCTAATTGTTGTGGCAAAAAGTTCGACGTTAGTTTCTTCATCCCAGCGATTCGCGTAAATCAGTGAAGCACTGTAGGTTTGGTCACTGCGCTTACCAAAAGAATTTGTTAATGATTCTGATCCGGCCGGTAAGTTTTCGGCCTGATAAGATGTGTTTGAATATGAAAGCTGCGTGCGCAGTGAATGTACGTCGGTAAAATCAATACTGTGAGCCAGATCAATACTTGTTGTTCCGTAATTGCCAAACACGGTTCCATAAGTAGCCGAAGGAGCTGTTACGCCATCAAATTCATAATCAGCCGCATGATCAAATACTTGGCTCTGTGAAATTGTTCCGTAAATCAGTTGTGTGTCATAAACAGAAAATAGCGACAAGGCCACGGTATGACTTGTTTTGTAACCGAAATCCAGATTACGCGCAAAACGGTAAGTGATCGTCGCGAATTTATCGTCTGTAACAAGATGAAATAGACCTAAACGAAGAAATCCGTCATTGGCTGAATCTTTAAATTCGGTCTGCGATTTCGTAAGACCAAGATCCCACGAAAAGGTATTTCGTGAACTGGTTTTTTGCGAGTTTCTGTACTTAATCGAATAAGTTTCAGATTCATTGGCTGTTTCTTTACTTGACCAGGCAAAACTTAAATCAACATTGACGTATCTTTTCGTGGTGCGGTTTTTTAACAAGTAAAAATCAAAAGACGGGTTAATACGGTAAGTTCCATCGGTGATATATGAGCTTGGTACTTCGTCTTCACTGATGCGATTGGCGATAGATTGTTTATTGGTATTCGTATCGTATGTGGCGTTTAGATACAAGACCGCACGAAACGGACGGTATTTAGCTACCACAGCGTTTTTTAAAACCTGCGCTGCATCTTTCACCCAACCAGTTTCTTCTTCGTCATCTAAAATAAGATCTAAGAAGTAGCTTGTTTTTTCGTATTCGTCTTTTAAGAAATAGTTTTTAGCTTTCCAGTAACGAATAATATTTTTTTGGTAAGGTGTTAATTTACTCGGGCTGATGTAGCTTAGAACTTTAAGTGAAGAATCATAGTCTTCTTGTTCATAGTAACTTTGGGCCACATAAATGTAATATTGAAAGGTCGCTTTTTTAGGTTTTTTAGCCTCGTAATCGTCAGTGATACGCTTAAAGTCACTGCGCGAAAGATCAAGCTTGGCTTTAGCTTGGCTTAGAATTGAAGATTTATAATTTTTACGGTCTAAGTTATTAAAAAGTGATTCTGCAAATTCTAATTGGCCCCGGTCTACTGAGCAGTCGGCAAGTTTAGCCAAGTAATCGTTTTTTTCGTCGTCAGGAACTTCGCTCCAGTTGTCTTTTAATTCACGGGCAAAGTATTCGCAATTTTTATGCAGGTATAGGCCATTAATATATTTTAAATTAATCGCGTGCGCTGTGTTTGAAACACAGTGAATCAGAAGAAATACAAAGATGAAATGCCTCACCCTTAAAATTTATCATAAGGCGTTAGAGATGATCATCGCAAAAAGAAACTGGACTTACCTAAAGACGAGTAAGTCCATTCAGAATAAAATTATTGTTTCGGGATAATTGTATTAATCGGATAAGTTGGTGTTGTTGATCCACCAGTTGTTCCAGACGGAAGTCTAATCACTGTTTCAGCACGCTTAGCGATTTCAGCCAGGCGGCGAGCTAATTCAGCTCGACGGGCCTGTTGTTCTTCGGCGCGTTTTTTCTGTTCTTCTTCGCGTTTCGCTTGCGCTTCTTCGGCATGTTTACGTTTTGCCGCTAACATGTCTTCCATTTGTTTTTGCTTTTTGGCTTGCTCGTCTTCAGATTGTTTCTGCTTACGAGCCTGTTCTTCTTCCATTTGCTTTTGTTTTTTACTTTGTTCTTCTTCAGACTGTTTTTGCTTACGAGCCTGTTCTTCTTCCATTTGTTTTTGTTTTTTAGCTTGCTCTTCTTCGGACTGCTTTTGCTTACGTGTTTGTTCTTCTTCTAACTGTTTCTGCTTTTTAGCCTGTTCATCTTCAGATTGTTTTTGCTTTTTAGCTTGCTGATCTTCAGAAGCTGTTTGGCGTTTTTCCTGTTGTTCAGCTTGACGTTCTTGTTGGCGTTCTTGGCGGCGCTCAGACGCATTTTTTACGACATCTTTGATAGCTTCGCGCAAAGTCTGCGGTTGTTCGCGACGCTCAGAATTTACCTCTTTAACTGGAGGTGTTTCACGCACGGGTTCTCTTGCGCTAATTTCTTTAATCGGTGGTGTTTCGCGAACAGGTTCTCTGGCGCTAACTTCTTTAATTGGCGGATTTTCGCGGACTGGTTCGCGAACCTGAACTTCTTTAACCGGTTGATCTTTGACCGGCGGCATTTCGCGATTAGCTACAGACGGGCGGGCTTGTTCATCTTGTGTTGATGGCATTGGGCGATCAGCAACGTCTTTAGTTGGTTGTTCTTTCGGAGGTTGGTTTGCTTGCACATCTTTATTCGGAGATTCGTTTTTTGAAGACGGTGGTTCACCTGGTGTTGGTTCTTTTTTCGGATCGTATTGGTAACCTAAATCTTTATCTTCTTTTTTGCGTTCTTCACGCTCATCGGCTTTTAAATCACGAGGTTGTTCAGTTTTTGCCTGTTCAGCATCAACTTTTACAACTTGGTCAGGGCGCACAAATACCGGAGGCGTTTGTCTTTCGCGGTCGATAATTTTAGTTACCGCTACTAAACCTTCGATAGTAACAACTCTAGAAACTTTTTTAGCAAGATCGTATTCAGCCGTAAAAACTGTTCCGCGCACGCCGGCGACAGCTGAAGGAGTTTTAACTTGGAACTTATTTTTAGCGCCATCATATTTTTGATTAACAGTAGATTTGATTTTACCAAAATCAACTTTCAGTTCGACATCTTTTTGATCTTGGTTAGGTTTGTAAACGTATTTTGCAATTTCAACTTTTGACTTAGGGTAAACGTCAACAAGGTTTGAATCGATCATTGTAATGCGGGCGGTGCCACCGGCTTGTGATTCGATCACATCAGATTCTAAAACCGTGGTGTCTTTTTTAACTTGGATTTTTTCACCACTACGAACAATAAAGACTTGGCCTTTAACGATCGTTACCTTACCGGCAATAGCACCTCCGGCAAAGGTGTTTAGTGAGAATAATAAAGCTGCTATGAATGCGAACTGGATTTTTCCAAAAATACGTACCATTGAGTAACTCCCTATATGACCCAGTGTTTAGGATATCAGGGCTCAAAATGCGAAAACCACGAATTATCTTGGTTTCTCAACTTAAGACAGTTCGTGGTTTTTACTGAGACAATTATCGTTTTCTCGAATGAAAACTATATTAAATCGTGTTTTGTTAGTCGGCTGATTTTTTGATTTCCGTAGCTTTATCTGTGACAGCATCTGCTGTTTCAGAAACACGGTTTTTAGCTTTTTTAGCCAGGCAAGAAGCCTTGCTATCGCCAGTTAATTTACCGCAAGCGGCTTCTTCAGCGCGGTTAGCGCCTTTTTTAACTTCGCGAACTACGCTTTTTGCAACCGCTTCAGCTTTTTCAGCTAACGTTTCTTCAGCGTGTGCTGTTGAAACAAAAGAAACTAAAGCGATCAAAGATAAAAACAATTTCACATTACACCTTTAAGCAGCTAACGAAATGGCCTTTAGTTTTTTCAACTAATTCAGGCTTAGTCATCTTACATTCAGCAGTAGCCATCGGGCAGCGTGGGTTAAAATAACAACCTGGAGGCGGCGCGATTGGCGATGGTACATCACCTGTTAAGATGATGCGCTCTGGGCGTGGCTTAGGATCTGGAATTGGAATCGCAGATAACAACGCTTTTGTGTAAGGATGCTGAGGATTTTTATATAATTCATCAGCTTCAGCCATCTCAACGATTTGGCCTAAGTACATCACCGCTACTTTTGTAGAAACGTGTTCTACAACTTTTAAGTCATGGGCGATGAAGATGTAAGTTAAACCAAGCTTTTGTTGTAACTCCATAAGTAAGTTGATCACTTGCGCTTGGATAGAAACGTCTAAGGCAGAAACCGGTTCATCACAGATAATGATTTCTGGATTTACTGCTAAAGCACGAGCGATACCAACACGTTGACGTTGACCACCTGAGAATTCATGCGGGTAACGTGTTAAGTGTTCAGGGCGAAGGCCAACTAATTTAATTAATTCTTGAACGCGTTCTTTACGCTCTTTTTCATTCGGGTAAAGATTGTGAATCACTAACGGCTCTTCTAAGATCGCACCGATCGTCATACGCGGATTTAATGAAGCATACGGATCTTGGAAGATGATTTGCATTTTGCGGCGTAAATCGCGCATGCGATCTGGATCAACAGTCGTGATATCTTCGCCGTTGAAAAAGATTTTTCCAGATGTTGGTTCGATTAAGCGGATTAAGCAGCGGCCTAAAGTTGATTTACCGCAACCAGATTCACCCACTAAACCAAGTGTTTCACCTTTTTTTAATTCAAAAGAAATATCTGAAACCGCTTTTACCGAAGCGATCTGACGAGAAAATAATCCGCCGTGGATCGGGAAGTGTTTAACTACGTGTTCTACTTTAAGTAATGATTCAGACATGATTAGTTATTTCCTTCAGATTGAACTGGGTGGTAACAAGCCACTTTGTGGATGCCACGTAAGTTTTCTAAGTTCGGTTCAGCACGACGGCAATCTTCTTGCGCGAATTTACAACGTTCTTGGAAACGACAGCCCGTAGGAAGTTTGTATAAACTAGGAACTAACCCAGGAATTGTATTTAATTGTTTCATGCGAGAACCAGTTTCAAAGTGCGGAACAGAGTCTAATAAACCTCGAGTGTAAGGGTGTTTAGGACGATAGAAAATATCTTCAACAGTTCCATACTCAATCACTTTACCAGCGTACATAACTAAAACGTCTTGGCACATTTCTGCGACAACGCCTAAGTCATGCGTGATTAAGATCATGCCGGCTTCAAATTCTTTTTGTACTTTGCGCATTAAATCTAAGATCTGCGCTTGGATAGTTACGTCTAATGCTGTTGTTGGCTCATCCGCGATTAATAATTGCGGTGTACAGCTCATGGCCATTGCGATCATTACACGTTGGCGCATACCACCTGATAATTGGTGCGGATATTCGTGGTAGCGTTTTTCAGCTGCTGGAATACCAACAAGCTTTAACATTTCGATCGCTTTGTCTTTGATTTGTTGTTTGTTCAAACCTTTTTGGTGAAGTCTGATGCTTTCTTCAATTTGGTCACCGATTGTGTAAACCGGATTTAACGAAGTCATCGGCTCTTGGAAAATCATCGCGATTTTATTTCCTAAAATATCGCGCATTTCTGCATCAGATTTTTTCAATAAGCTTTCGCCTTTGAATTGCACGTCACCAGAAACGATCTCGCCTGGTTTTTGAATCAGGCGCATAATTGAAAGTGTTGTTTGAGATTTACCACAACCGGATTCGCCCACGATGCCTAAGGTTTGACCTTTTTTCACCCGGAACGTGATATCGTCTACCGGGAAAATGACACCATCATCTGTTTTGTAACGAGTACGCAAATTTTGAACTTCTAATAATGTTTCAGACATGCTGACAGTTATAATGGTTTGCCTATTGATCAGCAATTGAAAATCCTATTTTTTCGACGTAAACAATAGGGCATGAGACACGATAAACAGCCCTCGTATGAATACATTGAAAATTGTTACGGCCCTGAAAACGAACAGATGCAGCTTTCACGCAAATTCGCTGATCAATTAGGCCTTGGAGGCATCTCGGTTTCGCAAACTGAAGCCCACTTAATGGGGTTTTTAGTGAGCCTAATTAAGCCCAAAAAAGTGGTCGAAATCGGCACCCTAACGGGGCTTTCTTGTCAGTATTTTCTTCAATCATTACAACAAGATGGCATAGTTTATACGCTTGAAAAGTCTACTGAACATATTGAGCTCTCGGCTCAAGCTTTAAAGCCTTGGATCGACCGCGGGCAAGCGGTGATCGTGGCCGGTGATGCCCGTGAAGAGTTACCGAAGCTTTCAGCCCAAGGGCCGTTTGATGCCATCTTCATTGATGGTAATAAAGCGGCCTATAAAGATTACTGGATCTGGGCAAAAAGTAATATTCGTTCAGGCGGAATGATTCTCATCGACAATGTGTTTTTAGCCGGAGCTGTTTGGGGAGACACTTCAAAACAAAAATTCAGCGATAAACAAATCGCCACCGTGAAAGACATGACCAGCGATGTTTTCAAGGATTCGAACTTTACCGCTTCTTTTGTTCCGACAGAAGAAGGTTTGATTGTGGCTGTGAAGAAGTAATTTTTTGTGACTGCTAATCTTTCGCAAATGCGCGAAGTACTCACTTTATTTTTAATTCCGATCGGTGGAGGAATTCCTGCCGGTGTGGTGCTTGCGCAAAAGTATGGAATCGTGTGGCCAGTGACCGCGGGATTATATTTTATTTCGGATGTGATTTTAGCCTGTGTTTTTGAGCCGATCATGTTGTGGTTAATTCGTGCCGCAAAAAAATCCAATAAGATGTTAGAAATCTGGGAGCATTACAAAGCTTCATTGGCAAAAACCGGTGTTAACATTGCTCCTTCGCTTGGGCCTGTGGCGTTGATCGGAATTGCTTTCGGTGTAGACCCAATGACAGGACGTGCAGTTGCAAAAGCGGCCGGTCATGGTTTTATTTCGGGATGGGCGATTGCGATCTGCGGGGATATGTTTTTCTTTTTTGTAATTATGTCTTCAACTTTATGGCTAAGTCATATTTTAGGTGATGGCACTGCGGCTGTAATCATCGTGATGTTAGCCATGATTTTTGGTCCCTCGATTTATCGTCGTATTAAGGCTAAGTTTACTACATAGGAACATAACTTGAATTAACTCTTAGAACGAGGGCTGTTTTACGGTCAGCTCGTTTATAGGAGTTAGGTATGTCAAAATTCTTAACAGGTGTATTACTATTGTCTTTTTTAGCTGTGGCTTCAATTGCCCAAGCTAAAGACGAATCATACCGCCAAGCCATTCTAAATCCT
>CAMLRE010000005.1 GCA_946482355.1 uncultured Bdellovibrio sp. | reverse complement strand
GAAATTACGGCAATGGGGGCATCGATCGAAGTGCTCCAGAAAACTGGAATAAAAAATATCGAGACCGAAGCCTTGCGATTAGCAAAAATTTTTCGTCAGGGATTATTAAACTTAGGTTACGAAATTGTTTCTCCGTATCAAGGTGAACGCGTCAACTCAACGCCGTTTATTAATGTTAAGTCTCGAGGAGAAATGACTCTCAAAGAATTGTCAGAAAAATTAAACAAAGAAAAGATTTTTCATGCCGTTCGTGGTCCGGGATTACGTTTCACACCGAACGCATTCAACACAGAAACTGATTTAGAAAAAGCACTTTTTGTTTTGAAATAAATATTATTTACGTTGTGACCTTCAGCCTGTTTGTGATTTGACCGAAACTTAACAGGCGAGGGGCCATGAGATTTAGTTTATTTTTGCTAGTAGCAATATTCTTTTCATTTGATGCGAATGCGGCTGCCGACATTGTTAATCGAAATTGTAATCCTGAAATGACAGCTTGTATGGCTGACGTCAAAAGAAAATTCGGTTTAAGAATTAATCCTGATCGTGAAGTGGCTCAGGCGCAATGTTTAGCGCGATTTAATGAATGTACGGCGGCTAACGGTGGTATCACACAAAAAAGTGGTCGTATTGCACAGATGTATAATCCGGCCAACGCTGATTTTATTGAATGTCGTAAAACAATTTCTGACCCAAATTCAGATGCTTTTACAGCCTGCATGCGCGGGCGTGTACAGAGTACTCCTAAAAAAACTGAAAAAGCTGAATTAAATGTAATTCCACAACCAAAGATCGTGATCGGAAGTTGTTCGAAACAATATCCAGAAAAATGTACGACAGAACTTACCTGCGCTTTTAATAATGGACAGTGGGACGGAAAAACCTGCACAGCAGCTGCTTGTCCTGAAGGATCAGTGGCGAACAATATTTCTCCTGAAAGATGTACGTGCTTAAGTGATATCAGTCTTTCTATCGAGCGCGGGTCGCAGCAACAGTGTCCAGGCACATGTCGTTTTGAAGACCATAAAATTTATGACGGACCAACTAAAAGTTGTGCGTGTGCCGATGGCTATCGTGATCCATCAGGCAGTACAAATAATGTTATGGTTTGTATAGCTGTCACGACACCGACACCACCATCTGAGACAGCAGATGAGTGCTTACGAGAAATACAAGAAAAAGTGAATTCGTGTAATTCAGCAGCTACAACAGCTGTTAATCAGTGTAATCCCGACCGTGAAAATGACGACACTATCACATCGCTGCAAAATTTATTAAAAGGGGCGACGGGAGTTATGGGTGCTTCAGAAAAATGTGCTCAAGCAGCGATTGCGGGATCGACGGGTTATTACGCCTTAGATGAATTGCGTGGTAAATGCGATACCGAAATCGGAAGTTGTAAAACAAGTTGCGCAGATGCGACTTCATACATTAATGCTAACAAAGACCGTGTTTATCAAGCTTGCCGTAAAAAGCAGTATGATTTTTTAAGCTGTCGTTTTGATAACCCGTTTCCGACGGCTTTTACCGAGCCTGAATGGAATGCCGAATGGGATAAAGTGAATAAAGCTCCCTTCGAACAAAAAATTCAAGAAATGCAAAGCAGTGTTGCCAGTAACAATACGAAGTGCGAATCAGGAACAGCTGTTACGAACCGTGAAAAAGTAAGTAGTTACATGACCGATATGGACAGCACATTTAAAGCGGCCAGTCAGTGCGAATGCCAGTTAAATTCTGGCGGTGCCAACTGTGCTAATTTAGTGGGTCCGAAAGATTGCGCAGCTGATCCTACGTTAGCTGGCTGTGCGAGTGCGCAAGTGAATTGTTTAAACGCTGCTGATACGTCACCTAAGTGTGTTTGTTTCAGAGATCCCAACAGCAATGAATGTAAAAACATTGCCGCTAATCCAACAGTGAATACAAATTCAAATCTGAATGGTTTTGCGGGTCCTGGTGGCGTAACGCCAACAAATGGAATTGGTGAAACAAGTGTCGGTGGAAAAGCTGGTATTGATCTGAGTGGCGACGATTTAAGAAATTTAGGTTCAAGCGAAGTTTCAGCTATGAACTCTTCAGGAACAGCAACTGCTGACGGCGGATCTCCCTTTGGTGTTGCAGGTGCGGCTGGTGGCCCTGGTGTGGGTGGTAATTTTGGTTCCGGTGAAAATGCATCTCAAGGCGAAGAAGATTCTTCATTGAATTCAAAAATTGGCGGAATGTTTAATGCGGCAAAAGGCGCTATCGGAAATTTATTCGGCGATAAAAAAGGAAGCGGTAGCGAGGCTACAAAATCTGGTGCTTTTGGCAGCGGACTAGATGCCAACGGTAATTCCGTAGATACCAAAAAATGGCGCCCGGGTAAAATGGTGCGCGGACTTGCATCCGGTGCTGACACTGAGCTTGCAGGTAAGTTTGAAGATATTTGGCGAGTTATGAATAAACGTTACAAGGTTCAAGATCAAAAAGATTTATTTATATTTGGAGAGAAAAACTGATTTAAAACTTCTATAATACTTTAAAAAAAAGTCCTGTATTAATTTGAGACATTGACTCAATTCCGTATGACTTTCGTCCGAAAGGCTTACTGAGGGAATTGAGTTCATGAGATATATTCTATTTCTATTCTTCATTTCATCAATATTATTGAGTGGGTCTGCCTATGCTGAGTGGGCATCCAATAAGACCTGTGCCCCTCTTATGAACCAGTGTATGACAGATTATGGTGCGAAGTACGGCCATGAAGGACGCCAAAGCCAAGCTGCTAAAGATGCATTAGGCCGTTGTAATGCGATTTACGCTGAGTGTGCAAATGATAATGGTGTTATTTTACAAAAGGGTGGTAGTTACGCACAATTATATCATCCACAAAATCCTACTTTTATTACATGTAAAAAAACAATTGAAGATATTAGTTCAGATGCATTTTCGCGATGTATGAAAACCGGTAGCGACGATAGAATTTATGATGGCGGCACACTGCAAGAAGTCGTTGTAACTGCACCTGCCAGAACTTGCTCTAAAAATTTTCCGTCTAAGTGTACAACTCAGGAAACATGCACAGCTAACAATGGTATCTGGGATGGTCGAGCTTGCGCCGTGGCACCTTGTCCTCGTGGAACAACACCAGATTTAGATCGTCCATTAAGTGAAGGTAATTATTGTAAATGTGATAATGATGCAAACTATGCGATTGAGCGCGGAACGCATCAGTTATGTCCAAGTATGTGTCGCGCTGAGGATCATCAGGTTTATAATCTGATTACACGCGGATGTATTTGTGCTGGCGGATACCGAGACGATAACGGAACATGTGTTGCTTCTGAAACAACGGCGCCTCAGCCGACGGCAGCGCAAGAATGCTTGCGTGAATTACAAGAAAAAGCCAATGCATGTAACTCAGCTGCGACAACAGCTGTTGATCAATGTAATCCGGATAATAAAAATGATACCATCGGTGCCCTTCAAAATTTATTAAAGGGTGCTACGGCTGTGGCAGGCGCTTCTCAAAATTGTGCGCAAGCGGCAGTAGCGGGATCAACAGGATATTACGCACTCGATGAACTTCGTGGTAAATGTGACACCGAAATTGGTAGTTGTAAAACGAGCTGCAGTGATGCCACTTCATACATTAATTCAAATAAAGATCGTGTTTATCAAGCGTGCCGTAAAGCTCAATATACGTATTATAGAGGTAACGGATTTAGTTGTCGTTTCGACGATCCATTTACTTTTGCTCGAACAGAAGATGACTGGAATGCCGAATGGGACCGCGTTAACAAAGCTCCTTTCGACCAACAAGTTCAGCAGATACAAAGTAGTGTTGCGACTAATAACACGAAATGCGAAACTGGAACCGCTGTGAACAACCGCCAAAAAATGAGTAACTACATGACTGACATGGATGCCACATTTAAAAGTGCCAGTCAGTGCGAATGCCAATTAAATTCTGGTGGCGCGAACTGTGCAAATCAGATTGGTCCAAAAGATTGTGCTGCCGATCCAACTCTTGCTGGCTGTGCTAACGTGCAAGTGAACTGTTTAAGTGCCACCGATAATTCTCCTAAATGTGTTTGCTTCAGAAATCCAAATAGCAATGAGTGTAAAAATATTCGCGAAGCTAACAATTTAAAACCATCAAATTCCAATGTCAGTGGCTTTGCAGCTCCGGGAAATCCTGCGAGCGGCTTTGGATCGACCGATTCAAGTAGTGGTGGAAAAACAGATACAGGTGTTAATGTAGGTGATTTAAGTGAGCTTAAATCGAACGAAGTTACAGCTATGAATGCTTCAGGAACTGCAACAGCAGATGGTTCGCCATTTTCCGCAGCTAACGGTAGCGCGGGTAGCCCAGGTGTAAATGGTAATTTTGGGTCGGGTGAATCAAACGCCCCTCAAGGCGAAGAAGACTCTTCATTAAAATCAAAAATCGGTGGAATGTTTAATACCGCAAAAGGCGCTATCGGAAATTTATTAGGTGGCAAAAAAAATAATGAAACGGCAAGTTTTGGTTCTGATCGCCAAATGTTAGATGCGAACGGTAACCCAATGGATCCGAAAAAATGGCGCCCTGGAAAAATGGTTCGCGGCCTTGCTTCGGGCCGTGATACTGAACTTGCGGGCAAGTTTGAAGATATTTGGAAAGTCATGAACCGCCAATACAAAGTTCAAGATCAGAAGGATAATTTCATCTTCGGTGAGAAGAATTAATTGTTAAGAACTTCTATATTACACCTTAAAAAAGTCTTGTATTAATTTGAGACATTGACTCAAGTCTGTATCATCTTTAGCCGAAAAGAATAAATGAGGGAATGCATGAGCAAACTAATTTTAATTATCAGTTTGATGAATTTTATTGCTATAGCTGCATTCGCTAATCCTCCTACAAAAAAAACGACGTCAGTGCCGATTTCAACTTGGGGTAAGCAAGGTCCAACGCAAACTTACGGGTTCGGAACAAATACAAAAGTACAAATTCCTTGTAAAGCTGGCGTGAACTGTCTTGATCAGGTAAAGCCGCAACAGGTAAAACAACAAAATCGAAAAACTGCTTCAGCACCGAAAACGGGCGAAGAAAAAATTAAATCTGATTGTCACCAGAAAACCGGTGGCTACGGTGACGCTTATCAAAAATGTTTAAGTGATCATGGTATCTTCGCGGTTGATCGAAACATTAATAGCGGTGATAGTTCACAAAGCGATGCGCGTCTTTGTTATGTCGGCGACCCGCTTTGTGATAAGTGTCTTGCACAATCTAGCAATGCTAAAACAAGATCTGAGCGCAGAAATCAAGTTCAATCATGTATTGAAGCTGATCGCGCAGCAAAACGTGCAGCGGCCAAAAAAGAAAAACCAAAACCAAAAACAGAAGAGACGCCACGCAAGAATGTTGTTGCAACGCCAAGCACAGCCTGTACTGAAGAAGCTCCTCACCGTTGTGCCACAAAAGAAACTTGTGAAGAAAAACACGGTGTTTGGGATGGCCGTGCTTGCGCCATAGCTCCTTGTATTGCCGGTACAACACCTGATTCAAGTTCAAAGATCCTTTGTAGTTGCGATGATGAAGGTAATCACTCTGTTCAGCGTGGTACTGATCAAATCTGTCCAAATGCTTGCCGTGCAGAAGACCATAAAGTGTATAACGCGGACAAACGCGGCTGCGATTGTGCTGATGGATATGCTGATTCAACGGGTTCAGGTGGCTCAGGTGTCTGTGTGGCTCAAACGACTCCGTCACGACCATCAGATGTTCCTGAAGAGTGTTTACGTGAAATGCAGGCAAAAGTAGATTCATGTAACTCGTCGGCTTTAACGGCCGTCGATCAATGTGATCCAGAACGTAAAAATGACGATACAATTAACGCGCTTCAAGCTTTATTAAAAGGTGCGACCGGAGTCATGGGTGCTTCAGAAAAATGTGCACAAGCCGCTGTAGCTGGCTCTACAGGATATCATGCATTAGATGAGCTTCGCGGAAAATGCGACACTGAAATTAGCTCTTGTAAAAATAGCTGTGACGATGCGAAGTCTTATATCGTGGCCAACAAAGAAAGTGCGTATCAAGCGTGCCGCGAAAAAGCTTTTCGTGAACAAGCTGATGCGGGGCCACCGCTTCCGGCGGATCGCTTTAATCCAACGTACGATGCTCATCATAAAGCTCAATTCGAACAGCAAATTCAGCAAATGCAAAATAGCATTGCGACCAGCAACGCTAAATGTGAAACTGGAACAGCTGTTACCAATCGTGAAAAGGTGAGTAACTACATGACTGATATGGATAACACTTTTAAAAGTGCCAGTCAGTGTGAATGCCAGTTAAGTTCGGGTGGTTCTAATTGTACGAATCAAGTAGGGCCAAAAGATTGCGCGGCCGATCCGACATTAGCAGGCTGTGCTAACGCGCAAGTGAATTGTTTAAGTGCTTCTGATAATTCACAAAAATGTGTGTGTTTCAGAAATCCAGAAAGTAATGAATGTAAAAACATTCAGGCTGTGGCGAATGTAAAATCGAATTCAAACCTAAGTGGTTTTGCTGGTCCTGGTGGAAGTTCTGGATTCGGTGGCTTAGGTGAAACCAGTGGCGGTGGTAAAACTGGTGTTGGTATTAATCCTGGTGATTTAAGCGGGCTCAATGCAAATGAAGTCACAGCTATGAATGCTTCAGGAACAGCAACGACTGATACGGCATCACCATTTGGTGCGGCTAACGGAAGTGCTGGTAGCCCTGGTGTTAACGGTAACTTTGGCTCGGGTGAAAATACAGGCGCTGGCGGTGAAGAGTCTTCAACCGAATCAAAAATTCGTGGAATGTTTAATTCAGCTAAAGGTGCTTTAGGAAATTTATTTGGTGGCTCAAAAAATAATAATAATGAAACTGCAAACTTCGGTTCTGGTAGAGGTGGTTTCGATGCGAACGGAAATCCGCTGGATCCAAAAAAATGGCGTCCCGGAAAAATGATTCGCGGGCTTGCTTCGGGCAGTGACACTGAGATTGCCGGCAAGTTTGAAGATATTTGGAAAGTAATGAACCGACAATATAAAGTCCAAGATCAAAAGGACTCATTTATATTTGGAGAGAAGAATTAATATGAAAAACATTATGTCATACCTCATCGTCATATTCTCTTTATTAAGTTCTCAATTAGCGCAAGCTCAAAGCTGTGATGATAAATCGCCAGTTAAAGTTTCACAACTTCAGTTTGTGGGCGAAGACTTACGAAAAGTTTTAGGAGACATTGGACGTAGAACAGAATGTCACGTGGCTGAAGGCTATAATGCCGACACGGCAGCCCGAAAATATTGTATGAAAAAATACAATATGGCCGCAGTAAATCCAGGTAACCCGCAGTACAATGCCGGAAGTAAAGCCCACGGTAGCGCTGGTAGTAATCACATCGGTTATTATTTTTGTATGGCGATTAAAAAGAACAAAATGTGTGAGCATATGAAAGCTCAAAAAGCGAGTGTACTAGATGTTCGCTGGGTTGGTACGGCTCCGTTCGGCGATAACGATGGTGATTGTAAATGTAAACGTAAAGGAGCTTCAGCTTCGGAAGAGGTAGATTGCCCGGCTGAAACTAATGCCCTTGAATCAGATCAATCAACGGGCTGTAAGATTGCCGGAGCCATTCAAGAAGGTTCTCGATGCGTTTGTGAAAACGACAGAGAAATAGAAGCTAAAGCTGGCGTAACATGTCCTGGTGTTAAAGCGGCGCCTGTATCGCCGACAGCAACTGTGAAAGAGGAAGATTTTGCCGGTTGTTTTGCTGATATTGAAAAATCTGAAGCAGCCTGTTCGCAAAAAGGTCAGGACGCTTTCGATAAATGTAGTAAAGAATCTCCTGAAAATAATAAAAATATTTCTGAGGCCCAACGTGTTTTATCTATCGGTGTAGATGCTATGGTCGCGCAAAATGCTGGTTCGGGAGCATTAGAATCTTGCGCAAAAATGAGTGCTTTAGGAACTGGAGTTATTGAAGCCTTAAGTCTATTTCAAACCAACTGCAGAAAAGAATTAGATGCTTGTAAACAAGGTTGCGCTGACGTTAAAGCTTATTCTAAAGAAGACACGGCTAAATTAGCAGAAGCTTGTAAGGCTCAATATGAATCCAGAAATCCTGGAAAAACATGGAGCGAAGAACATCAGTCCGAGTTTGCGACACGTGCTGAGAGACATAAAAGCTACTCAGCCAATGTTGATAAATTTTGTAAAGGTGACGTTCAGGTCGCTGAAGGACAATTTGATGATATGCTTCAGCGTTTAGCTACGAGCGTGCAAAAAGCAGATATTTGTAAATGTCAGTTAACTGCCGGCAGTACGAGTGGTAAAGAAAGTTGCGATAATGTTGTAACTCCGTTGACGTGTATGCAAAACATGAATCAACAAGGTTGTTCTTACAGTTCAGTGGGCTGTCCTCCTGGTTCGACAGATCCAAGATGTAAAGGAACGACACCGCCGGTCGCTATTAATGGTTCTGGTGTAGGAGCTCCAATATCAGGATTTGCTAGCCCAGGTTTTTCTTCAGCTGGTGGTGGTGCGAATGGTGGTAAAGTTCAAATTGGTGATAGTGATTTAAGTGGTTTATACGATGAAACTCGTCCGACGGGTTCAGGCACAGCAACAGCTGATGCGGGTTCGCCATTTGCTCCAGCGGCTGCTGCTGGTTCTCCGGGTGCAAGTCTTAACATGGGTAATGGTGATGCCTCTGGTGGAGCAGGAAACGGTGAGGGCGGTGAAAAAGGCGGCCTGTCAGGTTTCTTCCAAAATGCTAAAGGTGCTATCTCAAGTATGTTCGGTGGTGGCAGTGGCGAAAAAGGTTCAACAACAAAATCTTCAAACGGCAAAGCTTATAAGAATGACATGAATGGATTCCGTCCGAAAGCTCCAGCTTTACGTGGTATGGCTAATGCCGGCGAGTTCGGCGGTAAAAACCGTGACATTTGGAAGATTATGAACCAACGTTATAATGACCAGTATCACACATTTATTACAGTAGAAACTCCGTCAAAATAACGGTTAGTCATTGAGGGCAAATGTTAAAACAAATCATCTTGGTAGTGCTTCTTGCGTTTAATTTTTCTTCATGCGTGACTTATATGAAAAATGTAGGTCACGACCAAAAGCCAACACTGACAGATAAATACAAATCAGAAAAACTTAAGATCTATTTTGCCAACAATTCTGAAGCTGACCTTCAGAATGTTGAGATTTTTCGTGAATTGATTTTAGCCAAGAACATGTTCACTGAAGTGCTCTTAGTACGCAGTGAAAGAGTTGAAACGTGCGAAGGGTACTGCGTTTTATTTAGAAATAAAAAAAGTGAACTTTCGATTGGTGAAAAGTTAAATCTGGGAGCGACCTACTTAACTTTAGGAATCATTCCTTCGCGTTTTACCAACGAATACCAATTAAAAAATAAATACGGTCAAGTTGAAGACATCGAAATCGTTAACTGGATCTCTTTATTTTTAGTGTTTTACGTAGGAAACGATACCTTTAATCGAACAGATCAAGAACAGCTGGTTAAGTTACAAAACTTATTAGGCCAAGCTGAAGCTAGCCAATAAGGCTGTGTAAGGCTTGAATCGTTTTGTCTTTGTGATTTTGCTCAACAATATAATTTAAGCTCATTGCCGACTGAATAAAGTAAGCCGGCTGAATATTGCTTTCAGAAAGCTTTTTTGTCACCGCAACTAAAGTGTCATTTAAAGTTGAGCCTGTGCAAGTTAAGCTCACTGAGCACAACTTATTGTTCGCAATGCTGATTTGCGGGTATTTTGAAAAATCCATAGCTTCGATAGATGCTAAAATTTCTGACGGCGCTGTTAATAACACATGCGTTTTTTTATTTTGAACAAAGCCATTTAAAATCTGAGGCACAGCAATATTTGATTTCTGAAAAGCCTGAAATAACATTTCAAAGGCTTGGGCTGTTGTTTCTGATTGCACAGCCATTTCTAAGATTTTTGAGTGAGAATTTACAGCCAGCGGTTTTGAAGATTCAAACATAATGTCCTCGTGGATAATTGTACCATCACTGCTTTCACCCTGTTGATGATCGTGAGCAGGGCCAACATATAATTTAACTTTTTTAACTTTAGCCAATTCAACAGAACGATAGTGCAAAACTTTTGCGCCCCAGAAAGTCATCTCTAACAAATGATCGTAATTCATTTGCGTGATTTTTTTAGCCTGGGGAACTAACTTCGGGTCAGCAGTAAAAATACTGCTTACATCTTTTAAAATTTCACAACGATCGGCATTTAAAAAGGCAGCCATGGCAACCGCTGAAGTATCAGAACCACCGCGACCTAATGTCGTAATTTCTTTCGTGATCGGAGATACACCTTGAAAGCCCGCTAAAATAACAATTTTATTTTTTTCTAACGCTTCTTGCACGCGGTGAGCTTTTACATCTTTAATCATTGCACCTAAGTGCGATTCATCGGTAAAAATCCCGGCTTGGCTTCCGGTAAAGCTAATCGCTTCATGTCCTAAATCATTCAATGCAATACTGACTAACGACATACTAATGCGTTCGCCAACAGAAAGTAACATATCGAATTCACGTAAATTCGGTGAGTGACTTACATTGTGGGCTAAATCAATCAATTGATTTGTCGTTTGCCCCATGGCTGAAACTACAGCCACGATTTGAATGTTTTTCTTTTTTAATTCAGAAATACGCTTCGCCGCAGATTTAATTTTTTCGGGATCAGCAAGAGTGGCGCCGCCATATTTTTGTACGATTAGCATGTTAGTCTCCGCGCAGTCCAGTTGCACATCCTACGCATCCGCTTAATCTAGCGCAAATTTTTTGTTTTGATCACGAAAAAACTGCTGTGCCACACCGAGTGAACCTACCGGAACACGAATCCAGTGTTGTTTTGTTGTTTTTGGAATATAACCTAGCACTAATTCAGCATTCAGATCTTTTAAAGATTTACGGGTTACACTTAAATAATCAGCTAAAAGTTCGATATCAGTTCCTGCCGGAGCTTTCACAAACTCATAACTTAACGGAAACTCATGATCTAAATTACGAAAGCCATAAAGATTAGGCGCTTTAGCAATCATTAGTGCTGCTAAAATCTTCGGAACATAATCTTGAGTTTCCTGAGGCAATGCCCCTAAACGAACAAGCTCCCAGTAATCTTTTGTACCGAATTTTTTAATTTTACTGCGTAGACCGCCTTCACCCATGTTGTAGCTGGCAGCCACTAAATACCATGAGCCAAATTCAGCATGTAGATCAGTCATGTAACGAATGGCTGCTTTTGTACTTTTTTGTAAATCACGGCGCTCATCAATCCAGTAGTTTTGTGTAAGGCCGTATTGCTTTCCGGTTGAGGGAATAAACTGCCAAGGGCCAACAGCGCTGGCTGTGCTGATTGCTGTCGCCGAAAATCCACTTTCAATCATCACCATGTAACCTAAATCACCTGGCAGCCCAGCTTTTTTAAGCTCGGCTTGAATGTAAGGCATGTACTTCGAAGATTTTTCTAACCAATTACGAAAAAAGTTTTTTCCGCGAGTTTGGTAATAAGAAATCCAGTAGCTTACTTTGTGATTGTAGGTGACAGGTAAATCAAAGATGAAATGCTCGTTTTTGCCATTTTGCTTTTGCTCTAAGATTTTTAATTTTTCTTTAAGCGTAAGCGTTTTTAATTTCTGATCTGTAGTTTTTGAAACTGCCGCATGCGCAAAAGGCAAGCCCACAGCTAAATTCAAAACACAGATGGCAGCGAAAAGATTTCGTAAAAGCATCATTTAATTATCTAGTGAACTTATGAAAAGGTCGAGAGAGCATTTTTGACAGTCGAGGACAGGTACGCTGACAAATTAATGACATCATTTTCCTAGACTGGAGTTTAGTCGAGTCTACAAATTCGACTGTAGTGTCACTTTATTGCCGCTGATGCGCGGAAAACTTTGCCAACTGGACAAAAGACAAATGCGGGCATTTTGGCATTGGCGTTGCTCTTTCATTAATGTTGAGAATCCCTAAGATCCAGAAGAAGGAGTTTAACTGTGAGTTTAAAAGGTATTTATACAGCCCTAAGTGGGGCCGTAGCACAATCTCTGAAGTTAGATACGATCGCCAATAATATTGCGAACGTGAATACCACTGGATTTAAAAAAGACCAGCAAACTTTCAGCGAATATTTGACGGCCTTAGAAAAAGAACAAGACGTTATGAAAGTGCCGCGTATGCCAGCGTCAATTGACAGTTTTTATGAATTAAACGGCGGCGACAAAGCTTTTGTTGATGCGGCCGGTACTTACACAAATTTCGAACAAGGAAGTTTAAAATCAACGGGTGGAAAACTTGATGTCGCTATCGATGGCCAAGGTTTTTTCGAAGTGGGAACTCCAACAGGCGTTAAATTCACGCGTGCCGGAAACTTTACAGTTGATGGCAACGGTCAGTTAGTCACTAAAGATGGTAATCCCGTTTTATTAGAAGGCGGCGAAGGTGAAGACGGATTAATTTCTGGCGATAATTTTGATAGCCGTACCGTGCGCGTAAGTGGAACGCAACCAATTACAATTTCTGATGCCGGCGAAGTTTTCGAAGGCGAAACAAAACTAGGTAAATTATCAGTTGTAAATGTGGCTAATACCGATGCCCTACAAAAAGTAGGTAACAACTACTACACAACAAAAGAAAATATGAACGCTGAAATCACAGCGATTAAAAATCCTTCATTAAAACAGGGTTTCTTAGAAACCAGTAACGTCAATATCATCAATGAAATGACAGATATGATTATGGCTCAGCGGGTGTTTGAAGGAACACAAAAAGCAATCAGTGCTTATGACAACATGAGCGATAAGCTGATCAACCAAGTTGGCAATACAAAAGGTTAATTTTTAATTTAAAGACTATAAGAGGTTAAAATGTTTAAAAGTTTAAATACAGCAGCTACAGGAATGATCGCCCAACAAAGTAATATCGATGTTGTGGCCAATAATATTGCCAACGTTGATACCGCAGGTTTTAAAAAATCACGCGCTGAATTTGAAGATCTTATTTATAGTAATCAAAAAGACCCGGGCCAAGCCTCAGGTTTAAATTCAATTACACCAACAGGTGTGCAAACAGGTTTAGGTGTTCGTACAGCGTCTATTCAAAAAGATTTTACGGGCGGCCAAACTAAAATCACAAATAACCCATTAGATTTTCAAATCGAAGGTAATGGATTTTTCCAAGTACGCACACCAGACGGTGAAATCGCTTACACGCGTGATGGCGCCTTTAAAAAAGATGCTTCAGGACGCGTTGTTGATAAAAACGGAAATGCTTTAATTCCTGAATTAACAATTCCAGAAACAGCAGCTGTTATTGAGGCAACTCCGGCCGGAGAAATTCGTGTGATGCACCAGGGGGCCACTGAGTCAGAAGTGATCGGCCAGCTTGAATTAGCGAATTTTGTTAACCCAGCAGGTTTAAAAAGTATGGGTAAAAACTTATTCACACCAACACCAGCCAGCGGACAAGCAGCGACAGCACGTCCAGGTACACAAGGTGTAGGTTTCGTAGCTCAAAACCAATTAGAAACAAGTAACGTAAATATCGTTGATGAAATGATTAATATGATCACAGCGCAACGTGCTTACGAAACAAATTCAAAAGTTGTTCAAACTTCAGATCAAATGCTTCAAACAGCAGTGAATGTGAAATAATGAAAAAGTTAGTTCTACTTTCTTTATTGCTTATTTCTAAATTCGCTTTGGCTAAAGGTGAAATCACTTTATCTTCGGCGATTGAAGTTTCTCCGCGTGAAGTGATCACGGCTTACGATATCGTTGAAGGCCGTAACTTAAGCGAATCAACTTTAGCAGATTTAAAAGATATTGAATTGGGCGATGCACAGACAAAAACAATCAGCCGCCTGGCAATCATTAAAAAGTTTCAAGGGTTAGAGTCAAACTTCAGGCTTCCGGCTGAAGTTAAAATTTTGCGTTCAAAATCAAACGTTTCACGTTTAGAAATCGAACGTAAAGTGATGAACCATTTGTTAGCTAAATGTGGAACTTGTGAATACCGCATTCAGATTAATTCGGTTCCGCAAAACCTACTTACAGACTGGGAATTAGACATGAATGTTGATTTTAATAAATCAACCGTTTCAATTCCGGTATTTTCAACTTCAACACCTGAGAAAAAAGGTTACGTAGTCGTTGAACTAAAAAAATATGCGAATGTTCCTGTATTAACACGCCCGTTAAAAGTGGGTGATGTAATTACAGAAGATGCGGTAACGACAGAGATGCGTTTATTGCAAAGTTACCAAGATGCCTTAACTGACGTGAAATCAGTGATCGGTATGCAAGCCACACGTTTTTTAACAGCGGGCCAAATGGTTTCTTCACGTGATTTAAAGCGTGAAACAATCCTTAAAAAAGGCCAAATGGTTAAAGCGATTTTTGGTGCTGAAGCGCTGGAAATTTCAATCACAGCTCAAGCTGAAGAAGGCGGCGCTGTGGGTGATGTGATTAAAGTTAAGAATATTGACTCAAACAAGATGTTTGCAGCCAAAATTATCGACCGCGGTGTTGTTAGAATTGAGTAGCGTTAGTTTTAAATAAGGAGTTTTTCAAGGATGAAATACTTGTTAGTTTTACCTTTTTTTCTTTGTGGCTGTGCAACAGTCTCTAACTTTTTCGGTTTCGGTGAAGAACCAAAAAAAGAAGAGGTGGTTAAAGAAGAAATCGTTAAAGAGCCATTAACAAAATATTCAGATATTAATAATTACGAACCTACTTCAGATCGTAACTATAAACGTATGACACGCCAAAAGTTCGAAGAAGACTCTGAATTGCACGCCGGTGCTGGATCGCTTTGGGTGATGGAAGGCCAAACAAGTTATTTATTTGCGCAAAATAAAAAACGCCGTGAAGGTGATCCTTCAACATTGTTAGTGCAAGGCATGGCGATGCGTGATGTTCAAATGAAAGCTATGGCGATCAAAGATTTACTGGTTGAATTAGAAAATCAAAAAAAAGAAGCCGAAGCTAAAAAGAAAAAAGAAGAAGATGCTAAACAGCGTTTAGCTGACATCGAAACAGAAAGAAAAGCCATCATCGCTAAAAATGAAGCTGATAATGATGATGCGGCTCAAGCGATGGCTGAACAACGTGTTGATAGCCGTAAACCTGCAGCCGTGGCTGCGGCTCCAAAAGATCCAGCGTTAGAAAAAATCGATTTTAAAGATATCGAGCAAGTTCCTGTGAAAATCACAGAGCGTTTAGCTGATAACCAGTACCGTATTGCCGGTCAGCAGTACTTAACGATTCGTAACCGTCCTTACAAATTAATCGTAACAGGTATTGTTCGTGGTGATGATTTCTCTGATCAAACAGTCAGTTCTGATAAATTATATGAACAACAACTTGATCTGGTTCACTTAAAGAAGGCTGAGTAATTAATATGAAAAAATTAGCTTTAGCGATTTTATTATTATCATTAAATGCCACAGCAGCCCGTCTTAAAGATGTGGCCAGCATTCGCGGCGTGCGTGAAAACCAATTGATCGGTTACGGTTTAGTGGTTGGTCTTAAGGGCACAGGCGATACGCAGGCTGAATTTACTTCAAAATCTTTTGCGCGCTTGATTGAAAAAATGGGCGTGCAGTTAGACCGAAAAGATCTTACGTCTAAAAACGTAGCTGCGGTCATTATCACAGCCACGCTTCCGCCATTTGCTAAAGCGGGTAACCCGTTAGATATCACAGTCAGTGCGGTGGGTGATGCCAGTTCACTTGTAGGTGGTACATTATTACAAGCGCCACTTCGTGCGGGTAATGATGAAATTTTCGCTGTCGCGCAAGGTGCTATTTCAGTTCTTGGTGATGGTAAAGATGTTCACACAACAGTGGGCCGCGTACCAAATGGTGCCATGATTGAACGTGATATCCAGGCTGATTTTGCGTCTCGCAAAATGTACCGTATGACTTTACATAACCCGGATTTTACAACAGCTGCGCGCACGATTCTTACAATCAATAAAGAATTAGGTGGCCAATACGCTTCAGCGAAAGATGCGGGAACAGTTGATATCATTACTCCGCCGGCTTACGAAAACCGTGGCGTTGAATTAATGGCAACAATTGAAGCGATTGAAATTAACCCTGATCAAAAAGCTAAAGTGATTATTAATGAAAAAACCGGAACAATCGTGATCGGTGAAAAAGTTAAAATTTCGCGCGTAGGTTTAAGCCACGGCAATATCACTTTAAAAGTGGTTGATGAAAAAACAAAAAAATTAACTCCGGTAGATGACAAGGTCGCGTTACTTGATACCGGTGCTAACGTGGGTGATTTAGTTCAGGCGTTAAATAAATTAGGTGTAACACCAAAAGATTTAATTTCAATTCTTCAATCAATTAAAGCCGCTGGTGCTCTTCACGGTGAATTGGAGACCTTCTAATGGCTGATATTTCTAAGCTAAGCTCATCACGTCTGATCGGAAACCTTCAGAGTGCACAGGCGAAAAACGAGGGAAATAATTCAAAAGAAGCTGACGCGAAAATCCGCGAAGTGGCGGATATGTATGAAAAGTATTTCATGAAAGAAATGATGCGCAACATGCGTTCAACAATCCAAGAAGGTGGTTTTTTAAAAGCCAACAACGCGGAAAAAATCTTTCAAGAGCAATTAGATGATGAATACTCAACTCAAGCGAATAACCGCGGTGGCTTTGGTATTTCAGAATTAATTTACCAGCAGCTTACTGAACGTTACGGCGCACAGTTAGGTATTACGGGTAAAGAGGGCAAAGTTGATAAACCGATGGGCCCGATTCCCACTGATAAAAAAATTAAGTTTCAGGAATTAATGAACACGCCGTCGCAACAAACGTATATGTTGCAGCCGGAACAGGCGTTGAATGAAAAAAATGTAAACGTTCAGACCCCATGGGCTGGTGTTTTGCAGAATAAGAAAATGCATGAAGGTGATAAGACGTCGTATACGATTAAACACGACAATGGCCTAGAAAGTCTCATTATGACACAAGGGGCCCCTTCAGCAGAAACCCGTCATTTGTCACCCGGAGACAAATTAGAGGCGGGACAGTCCTTAGGTCTGGCTAGCACGGCCAGCCCTTTAGTATGGACTGTCAAATCTTCTGTCTCAGAATGATTTGGTTGAGACGTGCAATTATGATACACTTTAAGTATATACCCTTGGAGGTTTTAGATGAAAATTACACATAACAAAGTCGGACAAAATCTGAATTTAACTGATGCTTCACGTGCCGATAAATCTAAAAAATCCGAATCAGCAAAATCAACTTCTTCGGCATCACAAACAGAACAAGCCAACGGTTTACCGTTTGCTTCAAATGGTGATTCAGTAAAAGTAGATCTTTCAGCTCGCGCTAAAGATATTCAACGTGCAAAAGAAGTAGCTATGGCTTCTCCAGATGTGGACCATGCTAAAGTTGAAAAATTTCAAAAATTAATCGATGAAGGCAA
>CAMLRE010000004.1 GCA_946482355.1 uncultured Bdellovibrio sp. | reverse complement strand
TTTCTAAAAATCCAAGAGTTATTAACCTTTCAACCGCCATT
Source organism: uncultured Bdellovibrio sp. (assembly GCA_946482355.1). The sequence continues at coordinate 17,752 of CAMLRE010000004.1, read as the reverse complement.
GAAGCTTCTAATTCGCTGATTCCTAGTTTTTTTGAAATCCATGCAGCTGTTGGTTCAAAATCGGAAAGAAGTGTTAGCTCAACGATTGTAATATGATACCAGTCTTGAATTAGTTTAAATTCTTCATGGCGAATTTGTTTATCTTGAAGGGTATCGAAATGTTTCATGCCCTCAGTGTTTTTTACATATTCGCGGTAAACAGCTATATCTGGTTCGTTAAGGCCTGCTGACGGAGCCAGGCGCTCTAACATTTTTAAAGTAACAGGAATTTTCTTACGTAGAATTTTTGATAACAGTGATGGTTCAATATTCAAGTCACGCGCAAAGGCACGTAATGAGTAACTCGTGTTTGTGGTTTGTCTTCTTACAAGTTCACTATTTAAGAATGTCGCGAAATTGGCTTCTGTCATGAAGCAACTATATTAAACTAGAAATTGACGAAACAAGTTAATTTTTGTGTCGTTGTTAAAAAACACAAAATTCTAAATCCCGCGTTTTCTGGAGTAAGCGTTCCAAAAATAGTGTTCCAAAAATATTTCCAATTCTCGAGCAAGAATCAGCCTACTCCGGTCAAATATATTCGCTTTAAACCTTCTTCAAATAGCTAGCATTACTTTTCACCGGACGCGATTTCAAATACTGCCCGGTCGTTGCCAGTGACGCATGTCCTAAGGTTGTTTGTACGACGTGAATGTCGGCACCGTTTTCCAACGCGTGAATTGCAGAAGTATGTCTGAACCAGTGAGGAGATGGGGTTTTTCCGCCCGGGACTTTAATCCCCGCAACTTGAGTTGCTTTTTTAATAATTTTAAAAATCGTAATTCTTGAAAGAGGCGCACCTTCAAAATTAAAAATATAATCATTCGGCTGAAGATTCGTTTTTTTGATATATTTTTTAATTTCCTTCCAAAGGTAATTCCCCGTTAAAACTGTACGAATCTTACTGCCCTTACCGACAACAGTTAAATAAGCCCCCTGAGTGTTACGTTTTTGCGATGACACAGAAAAGTCTTTTACTTTGATCGTTGATAACTCGCTTACGCGAAGACCTGTGAAATAAAGAATCTGCAAAATTAAACGATCGCGCGAGCTTCCGACTTTTTCGGTCATCCGTTTAATTTGTTCGACAGATAAAACTTTATAATGAAAAGTTTCGGTAACTTTTTCTTGTTTTACGACTTTAACTGGACTTTTTTGAATGTAGCCTACGTTTTCTAAATACTGAAATAGTGACGACAAACAATTACGATGCAAATTTCTGGTCGATGCCGCCACTTTATCTTTTTTACGAAGATAAAGAGTTACCAATGCCGGAGTGATTTGTTTTAAGCTTAAATGCCAGTTAAAGGTTAAGAAATCTTTTACGATACGAATATAAGTCTTTTTCGTTCGATCCGAGAAATGACCTTGATTAAGCCATGCCCAAATTTGAATTGATTCTTCAGATTGAAGATTCGTAGATAATTGGGTTTTATCTGAAAAAAAGTTGTTCTCTTGAACAATAACGAGGTCTCGACTCATTCTTTACCTCCGGCAGAATTACCAGCACCGATGAAATCCATTTCTAAAGATAGAACTTGGTAATTAACTTCGGGTTTAACGCGGTTGCGCCCGTCGGATTTGGTCTTTTTTAACGTTAATAATCCTTTTTCGGCGAGAAAATTGACCTCTTTTTGGATGTAAGGTTGAGATTTCTGGAGTGCATTTGCAAGCTCATAAACTGACCCTGGACGAAGGCTTTTAATCTGCCAAAGCAGCTCCAGGCGCTGCTTTGAAAGCCCCGCGAATAAATCGATGAAATCCTGCATTTTCTTGACCTTAATCAACATTTTTTTCATATAGTTAATTTTGTCATATATAATATAAAAAGCAATAGGTTAACAAAACTAAACTTATGTTAACTCGAAGGTTTTAGAATTTTCGTTTTAAAGCTTGATTTAAAGATGGAAGTTTTGGAAGATTAGACCTATGAAAAATAACATCACTGATTTTACTTATCCGATCATCTTCAAGCATATTCATGGTTTTTTAACGGTTTCAGTTCCAGATCTTGGAATCGATGCGAAAGTCGCCCTACCAAATGATTTTTTTAAAACGAAAAACTTAGAGCAAAATAAAGAAATTATCTGGAAAATTTTCTCGGAAGTTTTGGAAGATTCGGTTTCACATCTTGAAACGAAAAAATGGATCCCCAACGCATCGCAAATCAAGACGCAGCTCAAAACCCCTGAGAAAGATTACAGTTTGCCTGAGTTTTGCCGTGCCGTTCAAAAGCATATAACAGTCAGCGAAAACACTTTAAGAAGAGAGATTTCTAGGGGGAAAATCATTTGTTACACCACTGAAGGTGGACATAGAAGAATTCCCGAATCAGAAGTGAAACGATATATTACAAGTTCGCAAAAATCGGCCGTTAAAAATACGCCAGAACAGGATAATAACCTATGAAATTTACGCAAAAATTCACATTAAGCTTTTTAGCAATTAGTTTTATTAGCTTGGCAGCTTTGGCAGAAACGGCCTACCTAGGGGGAGGTTGTTTTTGGGGTGTTCAAGATTTAATTCGCAAATACCCAGGAGTTACTCACACGGAAGTGGGCTATATGGGCGGCGAAGAAAAAAATGCCAATTACGAGTTAGTTAAAACAGGAAAAACGGAATATGCAGAAACAGTAAAGATTGATTTTGATCCAAAGAAGTTATCATACGAGAAACTACTTCTTTACTTCTTTAAAATTCACGACCCAACAACAATGAATCAACAAGGTAACGATAAAGGTCGCCAGTACAGAAGCGTGATTTTTTATACGTCTGACAAACAAAGAATAATAGCGCAAGACACTATAGCTAAGGTTAACAAATCTAAAGCATGGAAAAAGCCGGTAGTTACCGAAGTAACTCCGAGCTTAAAGTGGACTAAGGCCGAAGATTACCATCAAGATTACTTAGTAAAAAACCCGGCAGGATATACCTGCCATTTTGAAAGAAAAATTGAGTTTTAAGAAATTAGTAATCATCTCGCGGGAAATAATATTTTCTTTGTTCCGGATCACCAGTGCTGTATGTTTGGCTCGGAATCTCAGGATTTCTTAAAATGAAATCATCATTATCTACTGCCTGATTGCAACTTTCTCCTGCTATGCCTGGACAGCTAGCAGGTGCAAAACCGTTTTCGTCAGGTCCTACAGCAGATACACCAGTTGATATGTAAGTCTGCAAGGCATCCATCGTATCCCATTCCTGAACTACCATTCGAATACGAAAATTTGTCTCAAAGGCTTCATCTAAACAATCAAAAAGATAATACGGATTTCCTGGAGGCACATAACTACCATTTCGATCACTAACCGGATCGACAAAGTAAGGGTAAACTGAAGTTGTTCCAGATGATGAATGATATCCCGTGTGATTATGACTACCAAGAGTGAAATGATTGGCTACAACGTAATTCTTGGTAGCCCCATTTACCGATTTACTAACACTTTTGACTTTGTAAATTTTTGTTCGCGCTACATTCGTAGTCATTTTCTCAAGCACCGGCACCGGTAGACCATCCCTGTCATGTGCTTCCCAGCTAGTAAAACCAGGACCACCAATGCACAACGCAGCAGAACCACCCCAAGATTTACCCCGCTCAAAAGTGGGCGTCTCAACACCGTCATTAATTACTTTTTTTGTAAGATCATATTTACCAAAGCAACAGTTTCTACCACCATCTTCATTAGACGTATCAGAACTACAAATCGCAGTGCCTTCGCCATTAACATCGAAACTTACATCACCAAAATCAGGATTTGACGAAGCACTATCGCAAGGAACTATAGTACTACTAACACCATTATTAGTTACCTGACATAAAGCGCTAGTAATACTTCCGCTGGCACTTTTTACAATTGTCATCGAAACAGCCTCAGGGCCTGTTGAAACTTCATAATTATAAAACCAATATGGATAAGTGCTAATATATTTACACTTATTAGCTGGAACATTGTATTGAAATTTAATTCCATTAAAAAACAGAGCTAATTCGCCAATCTCAACATTGCAAGTAAGATCATTAACCACTGAAGAGGACGTAAATGAACACCGCTCAGATGGCGAGCCAGTAATTGTAGTAAATGTAGTGTAATCTTCCGTCGCAGGAACCGTCACAAAAAGATTAGAAGCACTATACCCCGCAGGAATAGTTGCATTCTTTTCTTCTTCTTCGATTGATTCACCTTCAGATGAAGTTGGCGTTGGATCGACGGTTGTAGTACCCGAAGTCGTATTACTGCTTAAAGTACTTTGCGAGCCGCCGCAGGATGAGAACATCAATCCTACGAAACTAAGTAAGACAATCCCTTGTACAACTTTTAAAGATCCGTGCATAGATCCTCCAACCATTAATTGATTACTCATATCGTAACAATAATGATCAGAGGCGTCCCCTAGACTTACGCTATTCTAGACCTTAGTCTTTCAGTGTTGGTGTGATATCTAACGCTTCAGTCTTGCCGTTGCGTAAAACCATAATCTTCGTTTTTACATCTGGCTTAACAGATTGTAGCGTATAGACATAGTCGTAAATATTTTCGATCTTTGTTTGATCAAACTCAGTGATAATATCGCCATTAACTAGACCCGCTTTTTCGGCCGGTGAGTTTTTAGCAACTCCCGTAATGCGAACACCTTTAACACCTTCTTGAGTATAATCAGGAATTGTTCCTAAGAAAATTCTAAAGCTTCTGCCTTCAAGTTGCTTGCCTTGATTGCTTTCAACTTTTTCATATTTAAGAACATCCTTATCATTCGTCGCAATTGCATCAGCGAAATACTGAACAACTTGGATTGTATCTGTTAAACCCTTATAGTTAATCGTTTCAGGCTTGTCGTTTGGAGTATGATATTCGCTATGAGCGCCCGTAAAAAAAGAAATTGAAGGCACACCAGCTAAATAGATCGACATTGAATCTGTTGGTAAATATGGATCAGAAGTTAGATTTAACGAGACACCGGTCTTAACTGTTGCAGATTCAGCTAAAGCTCTAAAACCTTCAGCAGATCCAACGCCTTGGATATTTAAGCTATCACGAAGTCTACCGATCATATCCATATTAAGACCGGCCACAAATACATCATTTAGTTTTTTAAATTGGTTAACATAATGATGCGAACCAAGAACACCAATTTCTTCACCAGACCAAACGGCAAAATAAAGTGGACGTTTTAGTTCTTTTCTTTGCGCCATTTGCGAATAGTAGTTAGCTAATTCTAAAACACCGGCAACGCCCGAAGCATTGTCATCGGCACCGTAGTGAATTTTATCTTTGTCTTTGCTAGTCGCTAAAGATGAGCCCGCCAAACCAAGGCCTAAATGATCACCATGAGCTCCGATAAGCACAGCTTTCGCTTTTTTAGCTTTAATTGGTTCAAGCTTAGCGATCACATTGCGGCCCACAGATTTTTTCGTCAATAAATCGATATTTGCGGTAAAATATTGAGAAGTTAAATTAAATCCTTTAACCGCATCATAAGTGTCATATGTTGATTTAACTTGATCATAAGTGGCTAAATCTTTGTTATCAGAAGCATTTTTAATAAGTTTTTCAAAAACACTTACAGAAATTTTAACGATAGGTAACTGCGAATCAGAAAGGCTTCCGGCGAATTTTAAATCACTAACTTTGTTTTTATCTTTGCCTTCTTCAACTAAGATAACACCAAAAGCACCGGCATTTTTAGCTACCGTAATCTTATGTTGCAAGCGAGAGAAAGATAACAAATAGGTATGTTTAGAAAATTCTTTTTTTGAAGGCTTCGGGGCTTCATCTAAAATAACTACCCATTTTCCTTTAACGTCTAAATCTTTATAAGAATCAAAACCAGAAAACTCACTGTGCGCCGGAGCTTTAATACCAAACCCCGCAAACACAACAGGAGCTGCCGTAAACACCCCAGTTTTTGAATAAGAGATTAACTGATAATCTTCGCCTAATTTTAAACCTTGCTCAAAACGACCTTTAAACTCGGCTTTATTTTTCTCACCGGCAACAACACCAGAAACAAATTCAAATGTTTGGATAAAATCTTTTCCGTTTGCTGGAACCAATCCCCAAGACTTAAAAAGATCAGCGATTTTTTGTGTATAGATTTTTTCTTCTTCAGAACCTGTAAAGCGGCCTTTAAATTCTTCACTAGCTAAGTAAGAAACAATTGATTTGGCATCTTCTTCACGAATTTGGGGCGCTAGATCAGTTAACTGACCTTTTGCTTCAACCTTAGCCTCTGGTAAACCTAAAAGCTTTCTGGCTTTTGTATCATCCCAGTCACCGATATAAATCTGACTTTCACCTTTTTCATTTTTATGCGACCACGTGATTTTTTTTGCATCTGGCGAGAAAGTCGCTAAACCATCAAAACCTTCAGCAAATGTCACACGTTTGGGTTCTTTTAAACCTTCGCTATCAACCACGAACAACTCAAAGTTAGAGTAACCACCTACAGTCGTATTAAAGATAATGTAATCCCCGCTCGGATGAAAAAACGGAGCCCAAGACATTGAATTTAAGCGCGTGATTTGTTTTTGGTTTTTACCATCAACATCCATCGTAAAAATTTCTGCCGATGCGCCTGACTCAGAAAATCTGCGCCAAGTGATTTTTTTACCATCAGCTGAAAAGAACGGCCCACCATCATAACCAGGACTTGTCGTTAAACGTTTAACCTCAGTGCCATCGGCTTTCATGATGTAAATTTCCATGAAATATGAAGGGTCTTGTTTAAACTTTTTCTCTTCATCTGGTGTTAATTTATGATCGTAAGCCGTGCGGTTTGAAGCAAATGCGATATATTTTCCATCTGGAGAATACGAACCTTCGGCGTCATAACCCATTTCTTTAGTAAGACGTTTTACTTTCTTACCTTCAAGATCAGACTCGAAAATATCGAAGAACTCATCAAAGCTCCAAGAATAACGGCCTTTCACAGGATTCGCGCGCAACGCGTACTCTTCTTTAACCTTAGCAGGAATTTGTTTATCTAAGTGAGTTGATGACCACATCACTTTTTGCATATCGGGATGAACCCAGCCACACGTCGTTTTACCAGCTCCAGGAGATAAACGCTGAACTTTTCCCGATTCAAGATCTAGAATAAACATTTGGTAAAATGGATTATTAGGTTCACGTTCAGATTGAAAAATCATTTTCTTACCATCTGCACTGAAATACCCTTCACCCGATTTTGGTCCAACAAAAGTGATCTGTTTGCTGTTTGAAATTAATTTTGGATCTTCGCTTAAAAGGTCTGCGCCTAAATAAACACACGCTGCCAACGGTAAAATTGAAATTCTGATTAGATTTTTTAAATTCTTCATATAAACTATAATCCTTAAAGTATTAAAAAACTGTATGAGGATTTTTATGAAATGGGTATTACTTTGTGCTTTGCTTTTCGCTGTGGGCTGCAAAAACAAGCCGGTGGCGACAGAGAAAAAGCCAGCTTCAGTTAAGAACTTTGTCTCGTTTGATTTAGAATACCCTGAATACAAAGCTACACTAGATAGACTTGATACATTTTTAGGCACAAAACTTGTTAACCGCGGTGAAGCCCACATTACGGTCATCACCCCGCCGGAATTTAAAACTTTATCAGAGAAAATTTCTCCCGAAGTCATTCATGAAGAATGGGAAAACTGGCAAACGAAAATATTTGAAAAAATGTGCTTAGGCGAAGGCTCTTTAAAAGAAAAAAATAAAGTTTTAAAAACTTACTACATCGTCGTCCATGCGCCTGAAATCAAAGGCTTTCGCATGTTTTTAAAAAACAAATATGGCGTAGAGAATTTCAATGCAGAGTTATTTTACCCGCACATTACTTTGGGTTTTACTGAAAAAGATTTACACTTTGAACAAGGCGTAGTTAAAGATCAAAAATCTTGTCCACAAAAACTACAACACTTACTTTAATGAAAGTTTGCGAATTAGCCTCAACATGCCCGGGATGTTCGTTATGGGGAGTCTCTTATAGCGAACAGCTGGCTGAAAAAACGAAACGCTTGGAGCAACTATTCCAAGGCTACCTTGCGCCCAACATAATTCGTTCACACTCAGCCGGCGAATACGGCCTGCGCGAACGTTTTGATTTTATTATTAAAGAAAACAAAATTGGCCTGATTGATAAAGAGCGAAATTTTATCCCCATTAGCAAATGTTTGCAACTTACGCCAAAACTTCAAGAGGCTTTTGATTTACTAACACAGACTCAATTCAATATTCGTATTGGCACCATTAGACTGCGGGTCTCTAGCCGTGGCCAAGTAAATAAATACGGCCTGTGGTTAGACTTTGCTAATAATGATATTAAGAATCTACTTATTGAAAAAACTGTTTTACAAAAACTTTCGAAAGATTTCTTCATCGAAGTTGGTCAAAAGAAAAAATGCTTAGACGAAGCTAGCTTTAATAAAGAACAAATCAAACTAGCAGATCCAAAGATGCAGCATTGGTTTCATACTTACAATTACAGAACAAATACCCCTCTTGATTTAAATTGTGCAGTCAGTAGCTTTACACAGCCGTCAGCCACGACAGCAAAACTTATGACTGATATTATTGCTGGGTGGATGTCTGACAAAACTCAAAGCGTGTGGGAATTTGGCTGCGGTATCGGCCAATACACATTTCCCCTTTTAAGTCTTGGTCACAAAGTGAGTGTTTTTGAAAATGACGAATTCGCACTTGATAGCGTTAAGCGTACAGCCCGTGAAAACACCTTAGAAGAAAATCTTATAATCAACGCCGGCGATTTTCAAAGACCACAAACAATCACACAAGCTAGCCCCGATACAGTTTTAGTTAATCCGCCTAAATCTGGACTAAAAAGTTTTACGCAAAATGTGATTAAAGCTAACCCCAAAAAAATTATCTATGTATCTTGTTATCCGGAATCACTTCGCGCTGATAGCGAAATTTTCTTGCAACATAACTACAAGATAACAAATGCACATATCGTGGATCAGTTTCCGCAAACTAATCATTTCGAAGTTGTGATGTTATTTGAGAGAGTAAATATTTAGGCCTGTGATATGGCCTACGATGTCAGTTTTAAAAACCAACGATAATAACGGTAAAGTGATAATGCCAGTAATCAACGTTAACGTCGTGCGAATCACAACACGCGCCAGATAAGATCTTTTAACACGCTCATGCGGCTGACCCAAACGTAGCGAGCAAGTTTTTTCACCGATTGAAGCACCGGTTAGGGAGCGCATCGCGATAAAATACATCCAACCACTGAATAAAAAGAATATTGAAAAAGTCATAACAACATTTTCGTGCGACAATGTAAAACCAAGGGCTGAACGAAGACCCAGTTTAATCATCAACGAGTAACATAACATAAAAAAACAACTCATTGATAAAACCACTAACGTGTCAATCGTAGCTGCTAACCACATCCAGATCGATAATCTAAAACCCGTACGTTTTTGAGGGCCACCTAAAAAACCAAGATCAAAATCAATATGCTGATCACGAAAAAGAGCTGACTTTGTGAGGTCAGCTCCACGGCCAGAGTCCTTTTTAGGAACTCTGGTTTGTTCGATTTCATTATGCGATTGATTTTTTTCAATAATCATTAGCGCGTAGAATCCACTGGTTTAGTTGTTGTTGGAGTCGTCGTTGTTGTCTCCGGACAGTTCAATAAATTCGTAACATACGTATTTGTTGTGCCTGGACAAAGAAGTTGTGTCGCTGGACAGTTTGCTAAATCGCTCACTTGCGTAACACCATCAGCACATACGTAAAGCGTATTTGTCACTGTCGTGTTTTCACATAAGCACGAAGAAGCGTTTGTCATAGTTTGACCCGGAGGGCACGCAGGACATCCACATGTGCCGTTAGATAACATCGCTTTAGGTGCTGCACATGTTTGACCGCACGGAGGAATTGTTCCGTTTGGACAAGCATCACCAGCTGATTTTAACTCAGGCTTTTTCGGTTTTAAGAACTTGCTGTATAGTAACCAAATAGCAGCACCACCGATAACCCATGGAGCTACTTTTTTAATACCACCCCATAAGCCTGACCAGAAGCCACCTTTTTTATCTTTGTCTTTATCGCCACCTGGTTTTACACATTCGTAAACATCGTTATCACCGGCTGAAGCTGTTTTTTGACAAACTTCACCACCTGTACATTTTGGATCACATTGGCCACCACCATCTGATGGAGGTTCAACTACCGGAGTACCAGATGCTGGAGGTTGTGGAGTAGGTTCTGGCGTAGCACAAGCTGCACCCGGAGCTACCGCTGGGCCGCTAGCACAAGAACAAGTTAATGTCGATTCATCAACTTTACCACCATCTTTACAACCCGGATTTTTTTCTAAATAAGCTGCAACAAATAGGAAACGTTTGTGTAATTGGTCACAAGCGCCCCAGAATTCGCGGTCGTACTGAGTTTCACCGGCTGCTGCTGCACAATCGTTACGAGCGGCCGTGATTGTTGAATCAAAGTTAGTTTGAATTTCTTGAAGCTTAGCTAAAAGTTCTGCCGTGATGTTACCTTTTGCAAAAGCATCTTTTAGTTCAGGAGATGAACCATTTAACATACTTTCTAGGTATTTTTTTGTATTCGCGATAGCTGCAGGATCTTTTAAAGCCTGAGCTTTATTCGCTTCTAAAATACCTTGGTAACGAGACGCATCTTTACCTGCTGATTGCGCCGGTAAAGGTAACTCAACTGACGTTAAAGGCATTTTTGCGTCGCAACCTTTATTGTAGTGAGTGGCTGTTTGTAATTCACTAGAACTTGATAAGCAGAACTGCTTACCGCTTGAATCAAAACCGTAGATCGTTGGATTACATGGAAAATTACAACTTCCAGTTTTTGCACCAGCTGGGTATTGGCAACGTTTACCCGCACCGTAAGTACCGATATAACCAGCAACAACGCACTTTGTATCCGCCGCTTGTGCTTCATCAAGCATAGAAAAGAAATTATTCCATCTGTCTAATGACGAAGTTTTTTTACCTTTTTTACGAAGTTCTTTAGCATCAAGAACGTCTTGAGCACCAGACCAAAGCATTCTCATGTTCATCATGAATTGAGCGCGCTCCATCGGCGTCATTTTCTTCCACATTTCACGAGTGATTTTTGGAGTACCAGAGAATTTAGCTGGCACAGAAGCTTTAGCCGTCGCTTTAGTTTGTTTTTTCATTGTTTTCGGAGAAGTATAAGCATCGCCCATACCTTTACGATGAGAAGCATCTCCGAAATAAAGTTTGGCAAACATGTCGTCAAAGTTTGCAACATCTTCTAAAGTTAAATTCGTATTATCAAATTTAACAAATTTACCTTTTTCACCTAAAAACTGGATATTTGATAACTGATCTTTACCTGTAATACGAAGAGTGGCAATCATCTCACCTTGTGAGTTTTTCGCCTGGGTTACTTCAAACTGCGGCATCGCTTCGTTTTTAAATTGAGTCATTAAAGGCTCAATCATTTTTTGAATACGTGGTGGGAATTGATCTTTGTTCTTTTTGTAGAATTCACCCACCGTCATCGATTTATTTAAACCATACTCTTGCACAAACTGTTCAAGTTGCGCTTTAGAGATTTTTTCAGCTTCGGATTGTGCTTGTTTACCCATAGCTACCGGGCTGAAAACCATGGTAGCCATTGAAACTGTTACTAACAAACCGTTAACTTTTTTTAAGATCGTGTTCATCATAAATTATCCTTTAAAAATCCTAGTTCGCGCTCGGTACGCCGCCACTGCAATTTCCGCTTGGGCAGTTGTTACCCGTTCCACCTTCGCTCACTGGCGGACAAGTGTTCGGTGGGTAAACTTGTGTTCCGTTTTGACATTGAGTCGGCGCAGGGCAAGTTGATGGTCCCGGAGGTGTGAAGTACTGAGTTACGCCATCCGGACAAATTCCTTGCTGAACAACAGTGTCGCACTGACAAGTACTTAAGTTATAAACTTGCTGACCCGGAGTACATGCATTCACCGCAGGACATGCACACACACCATTCGTTAACACTTGTGGAGCCTGACACGTTGGCTGTTGTACGATTGGATCACACGCGCACGTTGTTGGATTTAAAGTCGTGTTTGCTGCACAAACATTTGTGCAACCTTGCGGAGGCGTCACAACTGGAGTATCTGGTTTATCTTTTTTCTTTTTCTTAAATAAGAAGTAAAGTAAAGCTGCACCACCGATTACACCGGCACCGATTAACCATGGTTTCCAGTTAAAACCAGATCCACATTTTTTATCTTTGCCAGATGGTTCTTTACCATCTTCACAAACGCATGAACCTTCTTTTTCAACAGTTCCGTTTGTACATTGTAATTTTTCTTCGATAACTTCAGTTGTACCACTTGCTACAACCTCTTGTTCTGTCGGAGACGATACCACAGGGCAAGATGGTGTACCTGGAAGAACTTCGCCACCTTCACAAGAACATTTTAATGTTTCTGGGTTAATAGCTTTGCTGCCAGGACAGCCTGGTTTAACCGCTAAAGACTCAGCCACGAATAAAAAACGTCTGTGTAATTGATCACAAGCACCTTCGAAGTTTTTATCGTATTGTTCTTTGTTATCAGCTGCCGCAGCACAAGCTGTACGGGCCGCACCGATAGTATCATCAAAGTTTTTTTGAATTTTTTGAAGCTCACTTAAAAGAGCATCATCAATATTACCACTTAAGAACGCACTTTTTTGTGGTTCTTTAAGCATGCTTGCTAAGTAATTTTTTGAAAGATCCTGAACTTTTTGGTTTTTATTAAATTCTGCTAAAGCTTCAGTTTTATTTCTTTCAGCAACCCCTTCATAACGTTTAGAACCATGAGTTGGGTCAGATGTTTTAGGCAAGGCATCAACGACTGCCGTTAAAGGCATTTTTACATCACAACCTTGGTTACGGTGAGTGGCTGTTTGTAATTCAGTGCTGCTTGTTAAGCAAAATAAACTTCCGTTGTTGTAACCATAAATCGTCGGATTACAAGGCATAGAGCAGTTTTGTGTTTTAGCGGCTTTAAGAGCATCAGATGGGTATTTACATTTTTTATCAGCACCGTAAGTACCGATGTAACCTGCAACTACGCAATCAGAACCAACCCCGAAAGCTTCAACTTCACCATTTAATAAAGCAAAAAAGTTATTCCATTTATCTAATGAAGACGTTTTTTTACCTTTTTTTGGATCAACACTCTTTTTAAGATCCAAAGCTTCTTTTGCATTCATTACATCTGAAGCGCCAGAATAAAGAAGTCTTAAGTTCAACATAAACTGAGCGCGTTGCATAGGGCTTAGTTTTTTCCACATTTCACGCGTAATTTTTGGAGTACCAGAGAATTTTTCAGAATTCGCTTTAATTAAATTCTTATCATGGGCTTTTTTGATTTTGATGTCAGACGCCATAATACGTTTCATCGCCGGCGTAATTAACATCAAGTCATTTTCAGTTAAAACAACATTATTAAACTTAGCAAACTTGGTTTTTTCACCAAAGATTTGCATTTGGTATGATTTACCTTTTTCGCTGATTGTAAGAGTTGGGATTTTTTCACCCGTAGAACTTACAGATTCTTTTAAAGTAAATTCAGGCATTAATTCGTTTGGAGCAGACATTAAGTAGCGCTCAACGTCAGCGTAAACTTGGCCCGAGTATAAATGTTTAGTTTTATTCCAGAACTCTTTATAAGTAATACGCTTACTTAGCTGAGTTTCAGTCATGAAAGATTCAATTTGTTTTTTTAAAGTATCTTCGGCCTGATACCCGTGTGCCACCGGCGCAAAAACCATCGTTAGAACTGATCCTGTTGCAGCTAGTGATTTAAAAACATTTCTCATAGAAAGCCTTAAGCTCATGACTGTCTCCTGTCTTAATCCTTAAAATGTATCTCAAAAAAATCCGTTTTAATTTCTATACAAATACAGTCCTTTATCGGTGTCTCTTTTTAATAACTTAAATCATTATGTTACGGTCTAAAATGAGACACCTTAAGGCTATTTTTTACGGCGTTCAGAATCGCGCTCTTCAGTTCTTCGGTCTGGGTTATGCTCAGTCGAAGTCCACTTAGTACGACGGTCGATATATGGGAACTTGAAGTAGAAAGCGATAACCAAAACCCCTAAAGTCGTTACCACCGCTAAAATCGAAAAGATTTTAAGAAAGTTAGGCTCAATCGAATTCGGGTCTGCCTGAAAAAGTCTAAAAGCATTAATACCCAGCACCACGACTAAAGACATGATGGCCATAGTCCACGAAAGCTTATGCTGAATGAACAACAAAATGCCGGTCAAAATCAAAAGTCCTAACCAAATCCAGTCAAAGATTGAAATTGTTTTTAATAAAGCTATGAAAATTGGGGGTTCGTACCAGTTTGCCAGGCCTGAGCCTAAAAAGCTGATTAAGATGTTTCCTAGAGGGGCTAAGATGAACAAGATGGCCATGGCGTAAACGCCGAGAGGTTTCTTCAAAGATGCTTCCGGTGTATTATTCATGCCTATAGCATAAACAGTAAGTTAATTTTTGAACACCAGAATATATAAAAGGTCTAGTTTATGCGAACCATTTAGGCTATAAAAATACTATGCCTACATCGACTTTTCCCGCTTCATTGTACAATCTCTTAGATGTTGAACTGTATGTGGTTCTTGGAATCATGTGCTTAGGAACATTTTTGTTCTACAAATCATTCTTAAAACGCGCTTCAAACGCCCGTCACCAAAGCATTCAAAATCACCTTAAAACAATCAACCGCCAGTTTTTTGTTTTAACGTTTTTATTTGTTGTTTATCTTTTGTTACGTGAACAAATCGAAGCCTCTGTTTTAGTTAAAAAACTTACGCCGTATGTAGCAACCATGACTTACATCGCGGGCGTTGTGTTATTCGTACGTGTTTGCCGATTGAATGTATTGATGTACCTTTTCTTGGGCTCAATGACTGTGGGTGTGCCCCTTCTTTTAGTGAATATTTTTTCACTTATCCTATTTGTATCGATCAGTATCTGGTCAGTGTCGCACTTATTTAACGTTCAGGTAGCCCCGTTACTTGCCACATCAGCGGCCTTATCGGTAATTCTAGGTCTTGCACTTCAAGACACTTTAGGAAATTTATTTGCCGGGATCTCATTACAAATCGATAAAGCTTTCGAGCTTGGCGACTGGTTAGAAATTCAAAATGGTTCTAATAAGATCGTAGGCCAAGTCAAAGAACTTACCTGGAGAGCGACCGTATTAGTTGGCTGGTCAGATGAAGTCATCACTCTTCCAAATAAAGTTATGGCGTCATCGCAGGTTTCTAATTATTCACCGGCAGGAACACCAATCGTGCGCCGCCAGGTGTTTCGCATTTCACATACACAAAACGCTTACGCGGCAAAAGATCTTCTAGAAAGAGCTGTTTCTCAAATCGCCGACATTCGTGCGATTCCTTCGCCGATGGCCTACATCTCAGATGTGAGCGAGCACTGGATTGAGCTTAAGGTTGTGTACTTTATTGATTCCTACGGCAGACAATATCTTGTGGGCGATAAAGTTTATAGCTTTTGCTTAGATACTCTTATGCAAAACGGTTTTAAATTGGCTCATCAAGTCTTTGAAGTTAAAAAAACTGACGAGGTAAAAACATGAAACCCGTTAACCGTGACCACCCGTTAGCTGTTAAAATCAGAAAGCAAATCACGCAAGCCCTTAGCGATTACAATATGATCGCTAACGGCGATAAAGTGATGATTTGTGTCTCTGGCGGAAAAGATTCTTCGATTTTAACAATTTTATTAGAAGAAATCAGAAAACGCGCCGAAATCAAATTTACAATTGCCGCTGTAATCTTGGATCAAAAACAACCGGGTTTTGATGTGATGAACTTTAAAAACTGGCTTGAATCTGAAGGCATTGAATTTCACATGATCGAACGAGACACTTACTCAGTTGTGAAAGAAAAAGTAACAACTGGTGTATACTGTTCGTTATGCTCAAAAATGCGCCGTGCAATTTTATATGACTATGCTCACGCCAACGGGTATTCAAAAATGGCTTTAGGCCATCACAGAACAGATCTCATCGAAACAACGATGTTAAATATGTTCTACACAGGCAATGTTTCAACAATGCCTGCAAAGCTTCGCTCTGACGATGGTCGCAATATCGTTCTTCGCCCGATGATGTATGTCGACGAAAAAGATCTTATCCAATTGGCGTCTGACTGGGGTTTTCCGGTTATTCCATGCAATCTTTGCGGATCACAAGAAGGCATGAAACGTAAAAAAATGAAAAGCTTAATTTCTGAATTAGAAAAAGAAATTCCTAATTTAAGCGCTAGTTTTATTACAGCTTTACAAAATGTAAAACCCAGCCATCTTCTTGATAAAAATCTATACGACTTCGAAAAACTTCCTTAATAACAAACAGCAAAGGATTGCCCATGTTAGCTAAAAAATTTTCAGATCTTAAGTCTAGAGCGTTACATAATAAATCTTTGAATATTTCACATCGTATAGATAATTTAAAAAAGCTTCTTGCTTGGATCGAAAAAAACGAAAAAGAAATTAAAAAGGCGCTGCTTTTAGATTTTCAAAAATCAGAATTTGAAACTCAAACCTCTGAAATCAGCATTGTCAAAACTGAGCTTAAATTTTTTATTAAAAACACTAAAGCTTGGTCTAAACCTGAACGCGTTCCTACGCCATTCACTCTTTTTGGCCATACAAGCACTGTTCACTACGAACCTAAAGGAGCCGTATTAATTATTTCTCCGTGGAATTACCCGTTTCAATTAACTATCAACCCTTTGATTCCCGCGCTGGCCGCCGGAAACACCGTGGTGATTAAACCCAGTGAGCTCACAGAAAACACAAGCCGCCTGATTCACAAAATGGTGAACGAAGTTTTTTCGCCAGATGAAGTTATCTGCGAACTTGGCGGCAAAGAAAAAACTGAAGAGCTTTTATCTTATGATTTTGATCATGTGTTTTTCACAGGATCTACTCCTGTAGGCCGTATTATCGCCGAAGCCTGCGCAAAAAAACTTATTCCGTACACGCTTGAACTTGGCGGTAAATCTCCAACCATCATTGATGAAACAGCAGACATTGAAGACGCTGCCGAAAAGGTATACTGGGGTAAATTTTTAAATCGCGGCCAAACATGCGTGGCTCCAGATTACGTTTTAATTCACAGATCTAAAAAAGATCAATTTATCGAAGCTTTTAAAAAGCTGGAAAAAGCTAATGCTGAAACACCGACGGGTTTTGTGAACTCAAACCATCAAAACCGCGTAGCAAAACTTTCTGGCAATTCTGACAATTACCGAGAAACACGCTGTGAATTAATTGATTCACCGGATTTAAATTCAGATATCATGAAACAGGAAATCTTTGGCCCAGTGGCGCCAGTGATTGCTTTTGATCATTTAGATGAAATTTATAAAATTATGGCGTTAAATCCATACCCACTTGCACTTTATATTTTTTCAAACTCGCAAAAAAATATTCAGGATATTTTAAATAAAACGCAGTCTGGCGGGGTTGCCATCAATAACGTCATCGTACACTTAGCCAACCACAATTTACCCTTTGGCGGTATTCGTACAAGCGGTATCGGCACTTATCATGGTCACCATGGATTTTTAGAGTTTTCGCATAAACGCTCTGTGATCGAACAAAAGTTTTTATCTAAAACTATGCGTTTTATTTTTCCGCCGTATACAGATTTCAAAAAGAAACTCATGGAAAAGATTTAAAATCTTTTC
>CAMLRE010000003.1 GCA_946482355.1 uncultured Bdellovibrio sp. | reverse complement strand
AACAACTGCAAAGCAATAAAGAGTTAATTGATGTTTTAACAAATGAGTTTGGGCTAGCACTATCTGATAGCGAGCGTGAAAGTTTAAGTGTCTATCGTTAAAAATCCCTTAGTTAGAACTTTTTTATTCACTTTAGGGTTTATCTCTTTAGTTCTAGGAATTATCGGCGCATTTCTTCCGGTATTGCCGACGACGCCATTTTTATTGTTGTCGGCGTGGTGCTTTTTAAAAAGTTCACCAAAGGCGCATCAATGGCTATACAATCAGCCAGGTTTAGGAAAATCACTGCGTGATTGGGAAAGAGATAAATCCATCGCCAAATCTACGAAAGTCGTCGCTATTTCAATGATAATGCTTTCTTTGGCCGTTTTATGGATGAAGCCTCTGATGTTATGGCTTCAGATTTCTGTGACTGTGCTACTTACCGTTGTATCTACTTTTATCGTAACTAGAAAAAGTAGTGGGGGGCATTAATGACAGCCATATCTGTTATATTGCGAGTTCTTTTATTTTTTGTTTTCGCGTTAGTTGTTTTGATCTACCTATTTCAGTCAAAGCTTTTGTTCCACCCAACTAAATTAACGAATGATTTTATTTTTAAATTTGGAGTGCCTTTCGAAGAAAGATTTATTTCTTACGGCAATGAAAAAGTGCATGGTTTATTATTTAAAGCCGAAAAGCCAAAAGCTCGTATAATTTACTTTCATGGTAATGGTGGAGCAGTAGATTCTTGGGGTGATGTAGGCGCTGAATTAAGCCAAAAATTCAATAGCGATATTTTAGTTATGGATTATCCTGGGTATGGTAAATCGACTGCGGGGTTACCGAAAACCGAAAAAGAGATGTATCAAAGCGCAGATGCGGCATTTTCCGATTTTATCGCTGTGACTGATAAATCTCTTCCGATCATTGTTTATGGTCGTAGTCTTGGGTCAGCGGTAGCTTCGTATCTTGCTTCTAAGAATACGGTACAGGCTTTAATCTTAGAGACGCCGTACACAAGTATAAAAGATATGGCGGCACAAGTGTTTCCACTAGTTCCATCTTTTTTAGTTCGTTACGATTTGGATAATGCGAAGAATATTAAAGAATTAAATATTCCGATTCTGATCATTCACGGATCACAAGATTCGGTTGTGCCTTTTGTGCAAGGTCAGCAATTAGCGACGCAAAACCCGAAAGCAACTTTTGTAACTGTGCAAGGCGGGCAACACAACGATTTATCTAGGCACCAAGTGTATTGGAGTAGCGTAGAAAAATTTATTCAAGCATTATAAAATAAAAAATGCCCGGTATGAACCGAGCATTTATAAATACATATTCCGAAGTATCGAGAACCTTCTATTGAGGGGGTGCAGTCCCGGGAAGATTCTTTAATTCTAATCTAACGTTATGGCTTCGGATAATTTTCATACGTCCCTCCATTAGTATTATCTGCAAGAGTTTCGAACCTCTTAACACCAGCCTTCATTTCACTGAAGCTCCCAGCGGCAGATACTAACTTTATCGGTGAGATTTTTAAGAGCTTAATTGGCCAAATTGAGATTTCAGTTTATTCTCAGCTTGAGACTTGTTAAGTTATTGAAAAGTTTCGCCGTTTCTTAAGACAAAAAGAAATATTTTTTTCTAAGTTGATTTTTTATTTTGTTTAGAGCGGAAATATTAACGGAGAGTAGTTATGGCATGGCAACAAGCTGAAAAAGAAAATTGGTATAAGCAACAAGATATTAAACGCTCTTATCAAGACCAAGTTGTAAGTAAAATTCAAGGCTTGAAGTCAGACTTTGAAGTTATTCAGTACGGAGCCCTGTCATTAAATCCCGAGCGCTATCCTCTTTTGCTAGTGCGTTCTAAAAATTTCGATGCAGCTAAAAAAACCGTGCTTATCACAGGTGGTGTGCATGGCTACGAAACCAGTGGGGTGCACGGAGCTTTAGGTTTTTTAAAAACTGCAGCTAAATCTTACGAAAATACTTTTAATTTTGTCTGTGCTCCTTGTATTAGCCCATGGGCTTACGAGACAATCAACCGTTGGAATCCCAAAGCTGTTGATCCAAATCGTTCATTTCGTGAAAATAGCCCAGCTGAAGAGTGCGAACTTTTCTTAAAAGCAACCGCTGGATTAAATCCATTTGTACATATTGATTTACATGAAACAACTGATACCGATAACACGATTTTTAGACCTGCTTTAGAGCAGCGTGATGGTATTACGATTCCATTTTCACCAATTCCTGACGGATTTTATTTAGTGGGTGATACAAACAACCCACAACCTGAATTTCAAAAAGCCATGATCGATGCTGTTCGCAAAGTAACCCACATCGCTTTACCTGATGATCAGGGTCAGTTACTAGGGGATAAAGTTGAACAAGAGGGTGTGATTAATTATCCGGTCAAAAAATTATTTTTATGTGCCGGAGCATTCAATCCGCAGTACTGCACAACAACAGAAGTTTACCCTGATAGCCCAAAAGCCAGCGATGAAATTTGCATCGAAGCCCAAATTGCAGCGATTAAAGGTGGATTAGATTTCGTTCGTAATAAATAGTCAGGAAAAAACGCGATGGAACACAAAATTTATAAAATGAGTTTTGCCAGCATTTATCCTATGTATGTGCAAAAGGCCGAACGTAAAAGCCGCACCAAAGAAGAAGTTGATCAAATTATTTTCTGGCTTACGGGCTATAATAAAACCACGTTGAAGAAACAATTAGAAAAAGAAGTGGATGTTAAAACTTTCTTTGAAAAGGCCCCAAAAATAAATCCCAAGGCTTCACTAATAACAGGTGTGGTTTGCGGAGTTCGTGTCGAAGATATCAAAGAGCCATTGATGCGAAAGATTCGCTATTTAGATAAATTGATCGACGAATTAGCTAAAGGAAAAGAACTCGAAGTTATTCTTGATCGAAAATCGCAAAAAAAATCGCGTTAGCTAATTCATTGGTAATTATTGTTCCCGTGAAAAAGCCGCTGTAATAAACGCTTTATGTTTTTTATACAGTTCGTACATATCCCAATACTGTTTTAATTTACGGTCTTTCATAACCTCAACCTGCTCGGCCTGAGCTTCTTGCCATAAGAACTTAAGCTCGGCTTCCATGCTTTGTACTCTTACTGTAGCGTTTTGATTGTTTTCCATAACTTAGTTCTCCTTGGCTCGGTAAATTTGAGTTACGAGAAGTAGTATTGCAGGCATGGTGCCAAGGCTAAGTATTTGAAATCGCAGAAATCATCGCTGCTGGTTTTTAAGCTGTGCTAAATTTCCAGCAGTAAATGTTGTATTAATTTGAAACACTGCCCGAATTTCAGCATAATGATTCGTATGAATACAGCGGTAACTCAATTTATTAAAAAATTAAAAAACTGGCCCGATGAAGTTTCTGAACTTCGTAAAATCTTACTTACGACTAAACTCGAAGAAGACATGAAGTGGGGTTACCCATGCTACACGCATAATGAAAGTAACATTGTGATTATTCAGCCGTTTAAAGCTTATCTTGGGTTAATGTTTTTTAAAGGCACGTTACTTAAAGATCCAAAAAAAGTTTTAGTGAGTAATGGTCCTAATTCTCAGTACACAAAAAGAATCGAATTTAATTCAGTGGCTGAAATTAAAAAGCTGGCTTCAACAATTAAAGCTTACGTTAAAGAAGCAGTAGCGGTTGAAGACTCAGGTCAAAAAATTGAAGTTAAAAAGAAAGAGATTGCAGTTCCTGCAGAACTTAAAAAAATATTCGCGGCAAATCCAAAATTAAAAAAGGCTTTTAGTTCTTTAACGCCCGGTCGTCAGCGCGCGTATTTGTTTTTCATTACGGGTGCAAAACAATCAGCAACCCGCATTAGCCGCATTGAAAAATGCGCTCCAAAGATTTTACAAGGCAAAGGTTTGCACGATTAGTTCATAGTCGAACATCATTTCCCCTCCTTTCGTCTGGTCTAGGCGGAAGCGAGTGTTGACGGCTTTTCTCTCTCTGAAAGAAAATGAGTTTTAAACAAATACTCATTTTCCTTCAGAGAGGCCGCGCCAAATGTTTCAAAACAAATTTATAAAGATAGTCAGTGTTTTCACTCTGCTTTTTTCATCTATGGCTTTTGCTGTAGATAAAGTAGAAGCTCCCGCACTTGCGAACGAACAGTTTGAAGTTACAAAGACTACAAAAATGTCACAGATTCGTGCGCTACCTGATAACAAACTTGTGCGAATGAAAAATGGCCGAGTTATTCCTGCAAAAAATTTAAAAGCTTTTGCAGACATGCTTAAAAATTTAAACACAAAAAGTGCGCCGGTTCGTGCAAGTGAAAAATTTTCTACTGCGCAGGGGGCCGCTCAAATTCAGCTTACAAAAGGAAGTAATCTACACCTTTTACAAGGCAGAAATAACTCTGAAGTTATTCAACTTCCAAGTGGCCGAAAATTAACAGTCGGTGATTTTAAAAAGTTGGATCAGGTAGCTGTAGCCATGACCGGAAAAAGCATTACGTCTCGCCAAGCCGCTTTACCGAAAGGTTCTGGAACTCCAATAAAAATTAAATCTAAAAAAGATTTTGAAACTTTTGCTGATAAGCCTGATTCGACAATATTAGAAAGCCCGTCTGGCAAAAAAATTACATTAGGTGAACTACGCGCTTACGCAAAGAAAAATAATAAACCACTGGGAGTTCGCTAATGAAAAACTTATTTAAAAAAATTATTTCATACGGCATAGCGCTCGTAGTTTTTGTTCAGTTTTCTTTTATGGCTCCGCAAAGAGCGCAAGCCAGCAGTATGGATACTGTTATCAGTGTCTTAGGTATGATTGAAGTAGCCGTGCCGAATTGGCCATTGGATTTAAAACCAACAGAGATTTATGCATTAATCAAAATTATTGGAACCTGTAAAAATCCCGGAAACGATGATGCTTTAATGGAATGTGTAAATGGCGCGACGGCTGACCCAATCATTGGACCAATGCTTGAAACCAGTGCCGGAATAGACAACATTAAATTAGGCTTAGCGATATATCTTGATATTAAAAACAGCGATTACGTTAAACTTATTATAGACGGCGGAGAACCGATCGGTTGTGCCGCTGCTGCGATCTTTACAGGATTTGATGTTTGTGGAGCTTTAAAAGAATTATTAGCTATAGCTGAAGCGGTTGGCGATGCTGCCGAATATGCTTTTAGTTGGTTAGATGACGTCGATACGTTTTTATTCGGTCAACTACCACACATGAATCAAGAACAATATTTTGATCAGAGATGGAAGCCATACATCCGCAGTTATGCAGCTCTTTTATATAAAGGACCTGTCGCCGAATCAACAGGTCTTCAACCTTATCTTTCGCCATATGCTTACTACAACTGCGGAAGCTATTTATCTTGCGGATTAGAAAATAGAAGCCTTAGTAAAATTCAAGAAGATTGCAAAAGTTATTACGAAGGTTTTAATGATGGTAATGGCGGTAGTATTTGTGCAAACAATAAAGCTACGTTCATTAACCAAGCTAACGCTTTAGTTCAGGCTGCAAATCTAACTATGCAAGTAGCTCCTGTTTTACAAGGTATTTTAGACGGGCAAACAAAAATCTGGAATGATAAATTAACTGAATTTAAAGAAAGTCTTAAAACAACATTTCCTGAATATAAAAACGATGTTTTAGATCAATCAAAATACGATAAGTATTACTGGGATAAATACGCGAACTTTACAAAAAGCGTAGAAAAGAAAGTCGGAAAAATCACAGCAGGAACTTACTGTGCTGACCAAAAAACAGGTAGTTATGAATGTATCGATATCGAAAAAGGTGACGGTACATGCTGTGGCACAATCGCTGCCAAAACATATGCAAACCTTTATGACAGTAACTTTAAAAAAAGCCCGCTCGATGCGGCTAACCAAGCTGTGGGCGATGCCCAAGAGGTATTACAAAATTACTTCAAATGGTTAAAAACAGATATCGAACATTTTTGGCAAATGAAACGTGAATCAGAAAATTCATGGAAAAAACAAAACTTCGTTATTGAAGCCAAAAATAAACTTTATGCGCTGAAAGCCATTTGTAAATCTTTAACTAACTATAAAGATCATGCTAAAAACATGAAATTTTTAAATGCGTGTTACAACTCTGAACCACTTGAAAGCTGTTCAAGTAAAATCGATAGCATTTCTAATCAGCAGGTTGCAACTGGCGATACAAAAGCTACGAATGATTTTATTGAATCAAATAAGCCAGCCATTGATGCTTGTCTAAAAGCTTCTGAAACGGTGACCAAAGAATGGCAACGTATGGACAACCTGTATTATCCATTTATTGATGGTTGGTATCAGTACTATCAAGATAACTTTAAAGGAAACTACAAAAACAAAAATAAGGGCGAAAAAGTCGGCTCTATTCCAAAAGAAAAAATGGCTGATTCATTAGAGATTGAATACACAAACTGCGCAGCTTTCCATATGGAAGACGTCATCCAAAAAGCCATCGATGGATCAAACGGAAAAATTGCGGTCTTTGTTGGTAAACCAATTGGTAATCTTGCTAAAGAAACTGCAAAAGCTGTCGCAAGAACCGGAGCAAAAAATAGCTTTAAAAAATGGGCTGGAATGGCAGAGTCACAACCGCCAACGATTGCCGAAGGCTTTTGTAAAGATAAAGGCCTTGCTGTTGTAACTCATGATTACAGCGTAAAAAATAATTACGATACTGATGGGCGTGATCTTGGTATGAAAGAAGAAGCAAAAAAAGCACTTAGCGCTTCAAATTGCTCAATTCAGAACGATGAATTTCATTTACTTTGCGATAGCAAAGAGAAGTACGACAAGTGCGTAAAAGCTTTAGGTGGCGACATCAGACCATCAAAAGTTAAATGCGTTTCTGATCCAGATAACGCAAGCTTAGTGCTTAGCCCGTGCTGTGAGGCGACTTATCAAAGTGCTGCGGCTCCAGAAGTTAAAAAGGATTACAATACCGATGTGAAAGAATTAATGAGCGGTGCAAAAGGAGCAATGACAGCCGCTGCAACAGCAGCAGCTCAAGCTGCAGCCAATAACCAAACATTTAAAGTGACAGCAACAGCTGGAATGGGTGGAAGTATTACTCCAATGGGTGTGCAAACTGTGAATAGCGGTAAAACAATGACCTTTACAATTACAGCTAACTCTGGTTTTAAAATCAAATCAGTCACTGGTTGTGGTGCTAAAATGAAAATGGGCAATTTATACGAAACCGAAGCGATCACGGCTGATTGCAGTTTAGCTGTAGCTTTTGAAAAAACTTTAGCTATTCAAGGTCGTCCGATGATGAATACGGTGCCAACAGTTCCGTCTGGCGGTATTGCACCAGGGGCTATTACTCCGCACACGACGACACCACCGGCAAGTTCACCGGTTCGCATGATGCCGGTACAACCAGGATTAATTAAAAAACGTAAATGATGAAAAGACTTGTTACTTTATTTTTATTGATGGGGTTTCAGAAAGTTTATGCTGAAACCTCAACCGAAATTATGACCAATGATCAAGTTTCGCAGTCATGGCATAAAGATAATCCCAATGCCCCTGTTCCACGAGTTGTGGCAAGTGAAGATGGCACAACAAAAGTTCAATGGACAGGAAGCGTTGTTGGTGATGTGTACACTAATTCTGTAACAAGTGCTAATGGTTCAACGAATACAAGCTTACGTGATGGAACCTTTCATAAAGTTGTTGTAACCAGTGATGTTCGCCGCACACGTGAAGATGGCAGCGTTGATTATTTTCAAATTGGTTTAACTGAAACTGATGATAAAGCTGTTCTTTCGCAAAAATCTTATCAGATAAATACATTGCAGCTTGGCCATAGCGAAGATTTATATTCTGTAGCTGCTGGCGACATTACACCTAATTTTTCAAGCTTAAGTTCTTCATTAGGAGCCCGTGGAATCATGGGCCAGCGAAAAATCAGTCAAACATCGAATATTACAGGGTATGTCGGAACAGTCAGTGAAAGCTGGGAATCTTTAACGGGATCAGTGCCACGCAATCAATTTTTGCGTGATACTTACGGTCTTAAAATTGAAAAAGATATTTCTGAGCAAATGAAAATTTACGGCACTGGCCAAAAAGGCCAAGATCGTAAAGGGTCTGTGACTAATTCTTCAGTTTCAACCTACGCCTTAGCCACGCAGTTAAGTTCTATAACCGGTGGATTACAATATCAAAAAGAACAGATGCAAATTAATACTGAAGTTGCTGCGGGCCAAAGTGAAATAGACACTCAAGAAGAAAACGCAGGTCATGCTTATATCTTTGATCTTAATTGGGCTGATGAAAAACTAAGTGCGCATGCTGGTTATCACATGCTTGAAGCTGATTTTGCTACGTTATCTGGAATGGCCGTGCCTGGTATTACAGAAAACTATGTAGGTGGTGATTACGTAGTAAAACCTTGGCTTACTCTGGGAGCTGATTTTCGTACAACAAAATCAAAGACGCTTCAGTCTGTTCAGCCAGAAACAAAAAATGATTCAACAACACTTAGAGCAGTATCAAATTTAGATTCAACAGAATGGAATCTGTCTTTGCAAAATTCTGAATCGGTGACAAGGGTGTTAACGAACAGAAATCGTGTTGATGAATCATCAGCTACCTTAAACTATACATCTCAAAAATGGAGCGCAGGTTTAGGTTATAGTCTGGGCGAATATCGCAATAGTGATAACGCCGCAGCTGATTCAGATACTAAAAACTGGCAGATAAATCTTGGTAACAATATCAGCAGTAACGGTGCTGATGCCAGTCTTCCGCTGGTTTGGTCAATTGATACGATGTTAGGTGTAACTTTACAAAACCAATCGTTAGTGACTGGCGGAGATCTTAAAAATGAAATGTATAGTCTTACATTATCTGGTCAACGATCACAGTGGGGAAAACTGAATGTGACTTTAACCTCTGGAGTATTGAAGCAGCCAGCGGGAGAAGACTTAAAAACCAACGGTTTACAGTTTGAAGCTTCGCATGATTTTGCTAATACAAGTACGGCGAAAGTTTATTTGCAAAACACGAGAAGAAATATAAATAACGCCCTACTTGAATCGACAGAGCAAGTTTTGGGCGCACAATACAATTATAATTTTTAATATATGAAATATTTAAAACACATTATTTTATTACTTTCGTTAATGCTGGCTTTACCAGCTTTTGCTAAAGATTCTGATGCTTTTCAGGCTTTACAGAAAATGACGGCCGATTTTTCAAACGGCAAAGTTTCAGACGCTGAAAAAGTAATTGATATCGCGATGATCGGAAGACAAGAAATAGTTGAAGCTATGAATTCTTCGTTAGCGAAGCAAAAGCAAATTCGCATTTCATTTAGTGACACAACAACGAACAATGTCGGAAAAGAAGTTGTCGTCATCAAAACATCTTGGGAAAAGCGCTCTTTATCAGTGCCCGCGATGACGGCTGTTGAACAAAAAGGACAATCTTTGTTTTTCATGCAAAAAATTAAAAAGAATTGGAAATTAGTTGGCCAAAGCGGTGATAACTTATTTGCGCCATAAAGGATGAAAATGAAATTCGTACTATTGATTTGTTTATTTATTGTAAATACAGCTAATGCCAAAGATAAAACTTCGGCGGCCAAAGTAGGTGATGCCGAAGGTGGACGTGCGGCTAACCAAGCTTTAAATGAAATGTTAAGAGCTTATGAGGCTGGTGATACAGCAAAGTTAAAAACGCATCTTGATTCAAGCATGATCGGCTATCAAAAATTACTTGATGGTATCAGCTTAGAAGCCAATAACTGCAAACAAATGCGCCTTAATCTTTTAAACACAAAAACTCAGGTCGGACCTGACTTAGCAGTGATTCAAAGTTCTTGGGAAAAACGCTGTTTACAAGTACCAGGTTTAAAACCAGTTTTAGAAACTGGGCAAAGTAGCTTTCTTATGCATAAAAATACAAATGGTTGGAAGATGACTGGTATTTCAGGTTCTAATCCATTAACGCCAGTAAATTTACCAGCGACATTAAAAGCTTCGACAAGCACAAGCTGTAGCAGTTTAAGTTTTATTTCTACACCGATCACCGAACCTTTCACAATTACTGTGACTGATCCGTATCAATCAAAAGCCACAAGCGTCAGAGTAAAAGTAAGTTCAGGAAATGATACAGAAAATATCACGCTAAATGCTTTAGCCGGGCAGCCTGGAGTATTTCAAACAACAACATTATTGATTGGAACTGGCACAGGTACTTCAGGTAATGGGGCTGTTGAAGTTGTGCTTTCAAGTGGAACATGTGCAAGCGTGCGTGTAGCGTATGTGAGTAATTCGGCCATGACAGGTGTTCAGACATTACAGTCGACAGTGTTATTTCCGTAAGTCTGATTTCTTCTGTCGAGGATAGCGATATGTTAAAACACATTCAAAGTATTTTAAGTACCCACCAGTCCAAAGCTAATGATGCAGCCACTTGGAATATCGTTAAAAGTGAAGTGAGTGAGTACTTAAACACTTTATGGAAACAAGGATCCATTATCGGCAAAACTTCTTCAGATGCATTCAGTGTTGAAATTGGTTTAGGCTCGACGATGACGGCTGAAGATATGCTAGATGGGTCATTGAGACTGGTCGTTAAAGTAGCTCTTCAGCGGCCGGGTGAATTTACGGAGTTCACTTTTCAACAGCAGCAGCAAATCAGATAGCAAATCAAATTTCAAAAAATTCTAAAATTTCAGTTTTACGCTCCATTGTATCGTTATAGCCGGTTTGAATGAGCGAACTTAAATAGTTTGGTTCAAAGGCCAAGTAACTTAAAAGATCTGCGCCTTTGTTTTCTGATACACCAATACCGCGAAGCAAATACGAAAATGTCGTGGGCATTCGCGAAAGCTCACCTGCAGGAGCTCGTGCTAATTCATTTCGGGGCGCTAAACTTAAAATAGGAACTTCTCTTAATCCATCGGGCTGACTGGCTCTAGCTTCCGCAGTCATGGCGGCAATGCCGCGATTGATTCTGGCTATCCGTTCAAGATCACCATCTAAAGAATCTAAGAAAAGTCCGCTTAAAATTGTTCCTACAATTTCTCCAAGTGTAATGCCGTCATTTGTTGTTCGGGGTGGTTGTTCAATCATGCTGGGTCTGCGGTTACCAATAACCAGTAATTTTTCTGCTCCCAGGTGAATCGCAGAACTTAAAGGGCTGTTTAAACGGATCACGCCGTCACCAAAATAAGATCCACCAAGACGAACTGGCGGAAAAAAAATAGGTATCGCCGAAGAAGCTAAGACGTGTTCGGCCGAAATCACTGTGCGCAAACTTTTTCGATTCAGTTTGCTCCAATCTTGAATATCTGCATGGCCATTGTAAAAAGCGACCGATTGGCCTGTGCGGTAGTCAGTGGCATTCACTGAAATCGCATGAAAAAGATCATTTTGAATATTTTCGTTTAGCGCCTGAAAATTAATTTTGTTTTTAATGAGCTCAGCTAAAGGAGCCGTGTCGAGTAAGTAGGTGATTTGATTTTTTCCGCTTTTTAAACCACCTGATCCGCGATCGAAAATCCAGCGGTATGCGATTCTTCCCAGTGAAACCGGGCCTACTTTAAAAATATGATCGGCAGTTAACGAAGACCAGGTATCGACCATGTTCTTTGTAACAGAGTCAAAATTTTCACTTTGACTGGCTAACCAGACACCATTTAAGGCTCCTGCAGAAAATCCAGAAATAATAGCAAACGGATTTTTTTCAAAACCCGTAATTTCTGAGATCGCTCGCAACACGCCAACTTGATACGCAGCACGTGCTCCGCCACCAGTAAGTACCAATGCCAGTTTTTTCTTATTCGTAAGGCCCACATTTTATGTGAAGCAACAGACGTACCAGCATGCACCAAGTCAGTAATTATTTAGATGTGCCTTCGTGATGCTTACGAAACATTTCGTTTCGTAGCGACAAGCCTTGACCCATTTGTTCAGATAATTCTTTCCACAGGGCGATCTGTTCGCCATTTAAGTGCTGTTGCAAAGTAGCATGAAATAATTCAAGCCAGCGTTTAAGAAGTTCTTCGTTAAATCCAGCAAAATAATGTTTCGGCACCGGGTTGTAATCGCTAAACATATAGGGTTTACCACCTAAGCGAATCCACCAGAAATGACTAAGCCTGCGAATATGTTCAGGCCAGTCATGCACTGATTGAAACGGAACCGATAAAGCCGGATCGCGCTGAACACGACCATAAAAATCATCAACAACTGTTGTAATGTCTTTCAGAGTAAAAGTGATGCCGTTAGGTTTAACGACGCTATCTTCGTTCATGAAATTACCTTTCTAAGAGGTCACTGAGATCACTTTAAGCTGTTTTACTCTTCCATTTGGAAACGGCCAATTAATAGTTTGTCCGACGCGCAGACCAATAAGAGCTGATCCCACAGGTGTTAAAATCGAAATTTTGTTTTCTGCAATGTTAGTGTCTTGCGGAAAAACTAATTGAATCGTTGATTCTTTATCAGCTTCTATATCTAGAAACTTCACCGTTGAATTCATTGATACCACATCAGTAGGTAATTCTTCATCAGAAACGATATTAGCGCGCTCTAACTCTTCTTCTAAAAGAGCAGCGATATCTTCGCGGGCAGTTGGTAAAATAGTCGCGATTTTTTCGCGGTTAGATTGTGTAATAATAGGTCTTTCGTTGTTTAACATATAAACTCCGTTAATTAATTTTAAATTGTGTTTTAAGTTTTTTGGGTGCTGAGTGTGAAGGCGGTTGAAGAGCTGTGAGAGGGAGAAAAAAGAAAAAGTCTTAACCGCCGACAAAAATAAATTTAAGCCCCACGCCACAAGCAGGCGTAAGGTTAAGAAGCGTTAGAATGGAAAAACGGCGTTGCAGTTCCATAAATATAATAATAACAAAAAATTGAAGTTTAGTCTAGACCCACTCAAAGACAACGATTTCACAGCGGGTAAACCAACGCATCGGTGGGCCCCAGTAGCCGGTACCTTGATGGGCAAAAACACGAATATTGTTTATCGTCTTAAATCCAGACACCACAGGGTTTGCAAGCCTTGCGAAAATTCCGAACGGAAAAATCTGGCCACCATGGGTGTGACCCGAAAGAAGTAAATCGCATTTTTCATTTTTAAGATCAAATACGCTTCCTGGTTCATGGGCTAATAAAATTTTGTAATCAACAGGTTTTGAAGTTTGTAATGCTTGATCAGGATTTGATTCTAGTGACCGATGAAAACCATTCACCTGACGGTCAGGAACTCCGGCGATAAGAAGTTGTTTCTGATTGCGTGAAACAATTTCGTGCGTGTTATGTAAGGCACTAAATCCCAGTTGGCGAAGTCTATCTTCCCAATCTCCGCCACGAATGTATTCGTGATTTCCGGTGACGTAAAATTTAGGAACTTTAATCTGGCCCAGTGGATTTAATAACGGAGACGCTTCTTCAAAAGGTGCATCGGTAAGATCACCGGTCACAACCACCAAATCAGGCTTAGCTGTTTGCAGACGATCGACGACTTTTTGTAGCCACGCTTCGCGCAGCAATGGCATTCCGACATGTAGATCTGAAATTTGTAATAAGCGCAGGCCACGCAAAAAATCTGGCCCTTTAAGTTTGTGGGTAATAACTTTTGGTCCGGTAAATGTAATTCGTAACGACCAAAGAGAAATAATTAAAGTTGCATATAACATCCACGAAGAATGAACCGGCACTGACAACAACATAAAAACTAATTGCACAAAGGCAAAGAAAAACGCGATGGTAAAAACGCCCATCCACACATAACCCGCTAAAGTCACAAGCCGTAATTTTTCGCGAAAAGGTGTCATGGTAATTAACATTGAAACAGGCATAAGAACCACACCGAGTGCAACGGCCACGGCCAGCCAAATTGGTGGTGTTGTAAAGCTTAGCGCGGCCATTGAATAAATAAACCAGTTTAATAACACAAGAATCGTCGTGATAATCAGTAGGGGAAGAGCATAGCGGCGCAAATTAAACCTCGAATAAAATTTAAATATGAAGCTGAATTGAATCTTGGCAAGCACAAGCTTTGCACATTAATTCTTTCTCAAGTTTACGAAAGGATTAATTATGGAACAAGTATCACCACAATCTACGTCGGGGACAATTATGTCCTTTGATGCCCAAAAATACCCGTTAGTTGATATTACCAGACAGTTTAACGCTCCTGTTGAACGTGTCTGGCAAGCCTGGACAACACCACAAATGATGAAAGAATGGTGGGGGCCAGAAAATTATTCTTGTCCTGAAGCTAAAATGGATGTGCGCGTAGGCGGAAAATCTCTTTTAGCTATGAAAGGTCCAGATGGAAAAGTTCAATACAGCGGGGGCACATATATCGAAGTTATTCCGCAGAAAAAAATTGTTACAACCGATCAGTTCACCGATGAAAACGGAAAATTTATGTCAGCTAAAGATGCTGGTATGCCTGGTGGTGAAGAATGGCCTGAGACCAGTCGCATAACTGTTGAATTTAAAAAAATCAGCGACTCTGAATCAGAAATTCATCTTGTTCACGAAGG
The DNA here is from genome assembly GCA_946482355.1 of uncultured Bdellovibrio sp. The sequence goes on along the minus strand of CAMLRE010000003.1, from coordinate 3,861 downwards.
TATTCCGAAATCTATGCACGATGACTGCGTTTCTGGTTGGTCATCCTCTATCGATAAATTACAAAATTTAGTCGAACAACACTAGTAGGTAAAAAACGATAACCCTCTTAACAAAAGCTAAGAGGGTTATTTTTTTTGTCTAAGCTCCTTAGGCTAAACTATGAAAATCGTAGTCAAAATCTACGTCTTTAATGCTTTCTTTATTATGACGTCTCGATTTCCAACGTTCTAACTGTTTGCGAATTTGCTCGTTTAACTTATGAGTTACATCTTTAAGTTTTGTTCCGCTGGCAATGGCAAAGAATTTTCCCGCGTTAGAATTAATTGTAATAATTCCTTTAAAGAATTTATTTTGACGGCTAAATGAAGCATGCACAGTCGATCCAAACGGAGCTTCGTCTTGTAAATGCATCATTCTATCGTTTAAGTAAGTACGTGTGAAATCAGAAGGGTGAAACCCTTGAAATTTAAGCATTAAGTTTTCCATGATTGATATTCCTATTTGTAAAACTAGTTGATTTGTAAAAGACAAACAAAAGATTATAAATTGAATCGCCGGGGTGGAATATCCAGATAAACTTTGTAACAGATGGGATTTATTTTTTTCATAAACACCTTGTCCTACAATAAAGGTGTATTCGAAGAAAAAAATGTCAAGGTAGCGAAAAGACCTGCCCAAAACAGGAATCAGTATATTAAGATATGTTAATGAAATTACGCTCTTACCGCTATAATTCTGAATGGATGCCCGACGACTTTCCTCACGATTTCGACGCTCATATTTATTTTTCTTTAGAGCAGCTCGAATTTGTTAAAAATTTAAGAAATAAAATTTGTGCGCATTTTAAAACAGATCAGATTTTTGTGGGTGATATTATTCCTGAACCGATTGGTCCACACACTTTACCTATGCTTGAAGTTAATTTTTCAAAAGAGCTTTCATCTGAGATGGTGTCGTGGTTGGCCGCCGAGCGTGGTGATCTAAATATTCTAGTTCATCCGCAAAGTGGTGATGATTACTATGACCATACGCAAGGTGCGCAGTGGCTGGGTCATCCAGTAAATTTAAAATTAGAAGTGTTTAAGTAGTTTTTTCCGGAGGCTTTATGGACAGTGTCGCAAAAACATCGTTACTAACTGCAGCTATGCGAGCAGTAGAAACAAAGCGTAGCGAAAGTGAAGGGCGTTTGTTCGTTGATCCTTATGCAGAACTTCTAGCCGGTGAAGAAGGCGCTACTCTTCTAAAAAAGGCTATTGAGGCGGCCGGTGACCAACCTGCGATCGCGATTCGTACAAAATATATCGACGAAAAGTTCACAAACTTCGTCAATGAAGGTGGCAGGCAAATCGTTATGCTGGCAGCCGGCATGGATACACGGGCTTACCGCATGAATTTTCCGTCAGGCACGACACTTTTTGAATTAGATAGAAAAGAAGTTTTAGATTACAAACAAGCTAAACTTCAAAATGCAAAACTTCACTGTGACCGCAAAGCTTTAGCCGTTGATTTACGTGAAGACTGGCAACAGCCATTACTTCAAGCCGGATTTAAAAAGGGCGAACGCACCCTTTGGTGTGTTGAAGGTTTATTAATGTATCTTGATGAATCGCAAGTTACGACATTAATGAATAGAATCAATTCTTTAGCCTCTTCAAATGATGTGATGTTGTTTGATGTTTTAAGTAAAACACTGCTTGAAGTGCCGCACATGCAAGCGCAACTAAAGTTCTTAGCTGACATGGGGGCACCTTGGAAATTTGGCACCAATGATCCGGTAGGCTTTATGAAAAACTTAGGCTGGGTAGCTTCACTGTCACAAGCCGGTGACGTAGCTCCGACTCGTTGGCCGTTTCCGACAGCGCCATTACATATTCCTAACATTCCACGCGGTTATTACGTAGAAGCCCGAAAAATTTAATTATGACAAATAACGCAAGATTTTTTTCAACCCCTTATACTCGCTTAGCCATTGTACTTTTATTTGGAGCTATTCTAACTTGGGGAGCTATTTACTTAGCGTGTTTAGAAAATAATTTTTCTGCCACATTAAAGCCTGGAATGCAGATCAAATCCGTTAACGGAGAAATGACTTTAGAAGAAGTAGATTTTTCTCCTGAACCAGGTGATTTGAAAAAGCAGTTTGATTATAATCATTTTCTATTTAGACAAGATGAACTTGCAAATATTCTTAAAGCTGAAGCAATCTACGTCAGCGACAACGGTACCGAGACAGAATATGAAGCTTCGGAAAGAAAAGTTAGCGATTTGCCCACGCTGTTTTGGCTTCAGGTAATTGTAGCATTAGGCGGAGTTTTTATTTCTGGTTGGATCTGGGCCTTAAAACCTAGAAACTTACCAACACTTTTTTTCTTTTTAAGTGGCATTGCGATGGGCTTATCGGCGATGAGTTCTGCTGTCTATACAACAAGATTAATGGCTATACCGTATGAAATCTTTCGACCGTTAAGTTTAATCAATGCTTGGAGTGCGATAGCATTTGGTTTGGCGATGATTTCTTTATTTTTAATTTACCCGCGTGAATTTCGCCGCTGGAAAGAAATCACTATTTTTCAATTTTTATTTTTTGGTATCTGGGGATTAGCCTGCGTCATGCAATGGGGTTTTAAAATCTCTGATATCAGTCTCATTATCGTTATTATGATGATAGTGATTTGCGGAGTGATTGCGACTCAGTTTGTTGTTACCAGAAAAGATCCTAAATCTCGTGCCATATTATTGTGGCTTGGCCTTTCTGTATTAATCGGTACTGGCATGTTTGTTGTTCTGAATACAGTGCCCGTGCTTTTAGGAGCGAAACCCATAGAACAAGGCTATGCGTTTTTGTCGTTTTTAATTCTGTATTTTGGAATCGCCTTCGGATTAAAACAGTATCGTCTGTTTGAAGTGGGTGATTGGGCTTTTAAATTTTTATTCTACACTATTGGAACTTTAATTTTCGTAGCCTTAGATGTAGTTTTGGTTTTACTGCTAGGAATGAACCGTTTTCCAGCGTTGGGGTTAGCTCTTATGGCCGTGGGATTTGCTTATCTTCCGCTCCGCGATTATTTCTGGAGATTGTTTAACCGCCGCAAGGAATTACCACCGCACGAAATTTTAAGTGAAGCCTTGCTCGTAACCTTAGCGCCATCATCGGCAGTGCGCTTACAACGTTGGGAAGGGTTAGTTAAAAAACTTTTTGACCCGTTAGAAATGAAATACTGTGAGCCGATTTCAAAAACAGTAGTTCTTGCTCCAGATGGTGTTGCTCTGACTTTTCCGGCGATTGCAGATATTCCTGCCCTGCGTGTGGCGTATCCGTGGTCGGGTCGCTCGCTTTTTAGTTTACGTTCTATTGAATTAGCAAAACAAATTGTTAAATTTATTGAAGAAGCTGAATCAAGCCGTCAAGCGTACGACCGCGGAGTTGTTGAAGAGCGTTTACGTATTGCTCAGGATCTTCATGATGATGTCAGCGCCCGTTTATTGACTGGATTGCACGGCGATAATTCAGATTTACGTTCTACCATTCAAGGGGCAATGACTGATATTCGATCTATAGTGAAAGGCATTGCCGCCGAAAAAGTTTTTTTAAATAATTTGTTAGCTGACCTGCGTTCGGAAAGTCACAGACGTTTGCAAGATGTCGGCATAGACTTAATTTGGTCTTTGCCAGCGCCGAATACGAATGAATTTGCTATCGACTACCACTTACATAAAACACTTGGTTCAGTGATTCGGGAAATAGTAAGTAATTGTATTAAACATTCAAATGCAACAAAACTTGAAATTGAAATTACAGTAACTCCTGAACAGATTCATATTACCGCTTTAGATAACGGGCAGGGTTTTGCAGAAAAAGT
>CAMLRE010000002.1 GCA_946482355.1 uncultured Bdellovibrio sp. | reverse complement strand
GGAAAGATATTATCTAAACCACCAGTTACGATAATATCACCGGCTTTAACATCTTCAGTACGGTCAATGTATTGAAGAATACCGCCTTCTTTCGAAGTTCCTTCAATAATCCCGCGCGCACGTGTTTTTTGAATCATAGCATCAAATACCGAGTAGCGGTCAGTGATCAACATCACATGAGATGTGTGCTCTGAAGGTCTAAAGATATAACCCACAGCGCCAGACACTGTGATTACAGCCTGCATGTGCTTAAGACCATGTTTTTTACCTTTGTTGATCGTGATGGTCTTATGATCCGGTAAAAGATCGCGGCCAATCACTTGTGCCGGTAATAACTCCATTTTTGTATTCTTTTGGAAATCTAAAATGTTTTTTAAACGGGCAATTTCAATTTGGCTTTCGTCAAAAAGCTTAAGACGAGTTTTGATTTCAGCTAATTCGCTTTGTAAGCGGGCATTGTCTTTCTTGATATTGATTAAATTCAAGTATTCAGCGGTTGTTCCGCGAACACCTAAGCTTAAGCCAGAGAATAAAGATTGAAAGCCATCAGATAAAAAGCTTAAGGGCTGAGCAAACCAGCTTTCCTGAGATTTTTTCTGCTCCATGTTAATTGAGATCAGCGGCAGTAAAGCCATGAGTAGAATGAGAATCGCTTTTTTGAAATTAATATTTAGAAAATTCACAGTAGAAAAGTTCTCCTGAATCTAACGGTAACAAATTACTTGCAGATTTCAACACTATCTTTAAAGATATTTTATCTGTAATTTTTAAGGAGCAAACACTGCATGTCTCAACACACGTTTATTAAGCAAGTTAAAGCGACATTAGCTGGCGGTCGTGCCATCAACGGCAAAGCGATTTTAGCCATGATCATTTTCGGTATGATCATTTTAACTTTCGTTTTATCTGATTATTCAACAAGAAAAGGTGGACACTTAGGTCTCGGCGCCGCTGCTGAAGTAAACGGTGAAATCATCACGCTTAAACAATTCCAAGAGCAAGAAAACCGTATCGCTAATTACTACGCGCAATTTTTCGGTGGTAAAATCGATAACGAATTCCAAAAGAAACAAATTCGCTCTGAAGCTTTAAATGAATTAATCAATAATTCGTTATCGGCTCAAGCCGCTGAACGTGAAAAAATCTATGCAACTGATGCAGAGCTTAAAAAAATCATCATGGAAGACCTTCCGTACTTCAAAAAAGACGGTGTTTTCCAGTCTGATCTTTATAAAAACCTGTTGATGGCGAATAAACTGACTCCTGGTGAGTTTGAAAAAGACCTTCGCGCTCAAACAAAAACGCAACGTATCCGTCAGTTATTTGAATTAGGTTTATCTTCTAGCCGTATTGAAAAAGACTTAGAAACTGAACTTAAATCAAAACAAATGAACGTGGCTTTTGTTAAAATCAACGCTGAAGAACTTAAAAAAACAAACCTTGTTTCTGCAGCCGAAGTTAGCAAAAAATTAGCAGATCCAACTTTCGCACAAAAAGTTCAAGACTATTACAATAACCAAAAAGGTGAATTTGAAACTCCTGAGCAAGTTAAAGCGTCTCACATCCTAATCCGCACAGGTGAAGGTGCTGATGAAGCCATTGCTAAAGCTAAAATGGAAAACATCGTTAAGCGTTTACAAAAAGAAGATTTCGGTAAAGTGGCTGGCGAAGTTTCTGAAGATCCGGGTTCTAAAACTAAAAAAGGTGATTTAGGTTACTTCTCTAAAGGCCGTATGGTTAAAGAATTTGAAGAAGCTGCTTTCAATACTCCAGTGGGAAAAGTTTCTGAAATCGTAAAAACGCCATTTGGTTTCCACATCATTAAAGTAGCTGATAAAAAGCCTGCACAAACAACTTCGTTTGAAGCAGCTAAAAACGGTATTGCTTCTAAATTATTATCTGAAGAGAAAAACACTGAAGTTTCTAAACAGTTAGAAGAACTAGTAGCCAAAGGTGATGCTCAAGCTATTAACGATTTCGTAGCTAAAAACGGTCTTAAATGGACTGAAACAGGTTACTTCGACTTAACTCAAGATGCGCTTCCGCAAGCTAACTCTGAAGCTTTATTTAAAGCCTCTTTAGAGTTAAGCAAAGCCAATCCTGTGAACAAAGCCTTAATTCGTGAAGGTGATGCTCAGTACATTTTAAAATTAGTTGATGCTAAAAGCGTAGCTTCTGCAGCTCCAGCTAAAGACGACGCCGCTAACCAAAAATCATTAAGCGGTTATTCAAAATGGATTTCTGAATTACGTAAATCAGCAAAAGTATCGACAAACGATGCACTCTTAAGCCAACAGTAGTAGAAATCTAATTCTATATTTAGAAATAAAAAAGCCGACTTGAATAAGTCGGCTTTTTTTATTTCAAGGTATCTCAATCTAAGACATGTTGTAAAACCCGACATGTCCAAAAGTTGATGTTTTCACCAGAATCAAAAGTAAAATTACCATGTTACATCCGCTACTTTATAAAAACGTCAATTCGGTGGGCGGTTAAACTCCTCTAAAGAGCATATGTTCTTCGTGAGGTTTGGATACGCTCTTTGCATTGTTAAAGACTGGGGCGGGGTAATCATGAAATTAAACAAAAGAAACCTAAAACAAAGTGTAAGTCTTTCTTTATGTTTAATCACAGCATTGCTGTTTCAAAACTTTACGCTCAATACTGAGCTAGCAACAATGACTCCGGCTGAGATCTGTAAAGCACAGAAAGAGGGTTCACTGCCAGAAAACGCCGTTGATATCATAAGCCTTGGTGCTGATCCAAAGGGTAAAGTCGATTCCTACGAAGCCTTTGTTGCGGCTTCTCGATTTATTTCTAATAAAAATGACAACATCCACCGCGTGTTAGTGCTTCCTGCAGGAACCTACATTATCGATAAATTTGTCGATGGTGTTTTTAAAACATTCACGAAAAAAATCAGTGACGCTAAAAAAAATAATGTGATGTTACCCATCGAAGATACAAAATTGGGTGATCATATCACTTTTGAAAAATCATCAAATTTTAGAATTATCGGCTGTGATGCCGTGATCAGCGTAAAAGGAAATTTCTTTCGTGGTAACACGGATCGAACAGCCATGGTCAGCGGTAAACCTTACCATTTTCCTGAGCGTTCGGGTCTTACGCCATTTATGTTTAAAGATAGTAAAAATTTTGGCGTTTACGGCCACAGCGAAAAAGGAAAATACGGCCTTGAGCTTAATGGTAACGTAAACCAGATGAGCCGTGACACTTCAAAACCTCAGCTTGAAGCTACCGGAATTGGAATCAGCACAGCTGGTTGTTACAATTACACTCTGGCAAATATCGACATTCACCACTTTTCTGTCGACGGCATTACGATCGGTTCAGGTGGAACAGCCGTAGTCAAAAAAAACGGAGATAAAACATATTCCTATGTCTTAACAGATTACAACGGAACCATTGAAAACATTCGCAGTGCAAATAATGGCCGCCAAGGGATGAGTGTTATTTCAGTCCGAAAACTTACTGTTCGTAATAGTATATTTTCGAACACCGGTCGTACGGGTCTTAACAATCAAGTGAACTTAAAATTTCCGGGCTTTGCGCCGCAGTCAGGTGTTGATGTTGAACCAAATTTTAGTACCACTCCGGTAGAGTATTCAAAAAATAGATTTATTCTTCAAGATTATCTCACGCAAGATATACGCTTTTATTCATCTCGTTTTGAAAACAACATTGGTATTCAATTTGTCGCAGGTACGAACAGAATTTATGGTCTGTATCTTTACGATCCTATCGTCGAATCAACGTACTCCGGCGATAAAGCATCAGCTCTTTATCCCAATTCACAGATCTACACGATGTGGTTAGAAGGCCGCGTGGTTCGCGTTAATCGCGGAAAAATCACTACGCACACGGGCTCAATCTATGCGGCAGCAAAAGAGTTTTCAGATGTGGCCCTTCAAGGTGTTAATATCAGCACAAGCGGTAGTGGAGTTATGAGTGTAGGAAAAGGACGAATTGTTTTGTTAAATACAACAATTACGCAAAAGCAAGAAGTGATGGGTGAAACACCTGCCAGATATATACCTTATATCCAGAATAAAAATTTAAATTCATTGGTTGGTAGAAACCGTTTTTTCTATTCAAAAGACTTTGTGGCGCAAAAATTTCAGGTTGTCGGTTTGATTCAAGGTCTTTCTCACACTGATCCTACGAGATACAAAGTTTGGGGTAACCACTTTGAAACAGATTACCAGGGCGATGCTAGAATGATGACAAGCTACACGGGCAGTCAAGTCGGTGTCGGCACAAAAACTTCAGGAGACTTTTATCCTGATGCTCAAGTTCTTATGCCGAATTTAAAAGACGGCGAATTTACCGATGGTTATTTTAAAACTACTTCGTCAAATGCTCAGGCTCAAAAGCAAAAGGAAAAAGCTCCTTAAATCCTAGAACTTTCTCTTTACCTGTCGTATTCGTTAGAATCACTTGTGTTTCAGGCTTAGCAAACTCAGCTAAAACCTGGCGGCAAAAGCCACACGGTGGCCATGGGCTTTCTTCAGCACTGGCAACAGCCACGTGAGTGATGTGCACAGGTTTTTTATTTTCGCTATAAGCTTTCCAGATCGCCACGCGCTCAGCGCACACAGTTCCGCCGTAGCTTGCGTTTTCAATGTTGCAGCCGGAGTAGATCTGACCGTTACTTAAACGAATAGCTGCGCCAATACGCTTTGTCGAATACGGCGAGTGAGAAAAATCCATGGCTTTAATCGCCAGGTCTTTTAATTCAGAATTTAGTTTTTGATCGTTAGTTGGTGAAGAGCTCATAGCCGATCTCCTTAAGTTTTTGACTGATCCACATCATCGGTAACCCTTGAATCGCTGAAAAGTCGTCGGTTTCAATTTTTTCAAAAAGGCAGATACCACTTTGTTCGATTTTGTAACTGCCGGCGCAATCAAGCGGGTGATCTTTGTTGATATAATTTTCGATCTCTTGGCTTGAAAGCTTTTTCATTTTCATTTTAGAAATATGATTTAAAGTCCACTTTTGCTCGCCATGTAAAATAGCAATCGCGGTAATTAACTGATGCGTGCGTCCGGCCATCGCCATTAACTGCTCTTTGGCTTTTTCTTTGGTTTTACTTTTGCCAATGATATGGCCATCAAAATCAACTAACTGGTCGCCACCAATCACTACAGCCTGTTTAAATTCTTTATTTAACGATGCTGCCTTGGCGTAAGCTAAACTTTCAGCGACCTCAAGCGGTGACTTATTTTGTTTTAATAAACCCTGTTTTAAAACATCTTCATCGCAAGTCGGTTTCATAGCTTCAAAAGGAATTCCCAATTTAAGCATTAATTCTTTACGGTAAATCGAAGTGCTTCCTAGAATTAATTTTTTCATGTGTTTGAACCTTTAATCTGCTGAATATAAGACTCTATAAGGGCGCGTAAGTTAAATTCGGCTTTGTATTTTAATAATGCCAATTCATAATCCATGCTTGAATAAATATACTGAACTTTACGCGTTTGTAGACGTGAAACTTGCGCGTCATCTAAAAAAGATTCCGGGCGCAAATAAAGAATAAATTTTTTGTTTTCAGGTAAGTACAAATTCACATCAAACGGAAGATTCTGGTTCGGCTGTAGAAACTCTGTCGAAAGCTCCAGCATATCTGAAGTGTCATGAATCGAGTTGATGACCTGATACGGGCTAAACGAGAAAAAACTTAACATTGTTTTTTTATCTTCGAACTGAATGTCTTTAAAAAAATCAGCTTTGTAACTGCAGAAATCAGCAAAGTTTACTTTCGGCACATGAATTTCAAAAAGCACTGATTCCGGTAATTCTTCTTGTTCATCAGGATTTTGATCAATACGTTCAACCCGAATCATTTGTTTAAGCCAGTTATTTAAAATCACCTGCGCAGAAGCGGCATCAAGAAAATTTTCTGAAGCCACAGTTAAATATCCGGTCCATTCAATTTCTTGAATAGGCATAACATAAATTTTTGTTGTCTCAGTTAATAACGAAGTACCTTCGGTAATATCTGAATTGTTCTCGATCAGATCAAACATTTCAGGTTTAACAACTTCTGAAAAAGACTGATCTAAAGACTGCTTTTGGTTTTGCGATAATTTTTTTGCCGCTTTCGGAAGTTGTAACGACATCGAAGAGGCTTGTGCAGAGCTTGATTTAGTGTCAAGTAAGGCCAGAAGCCTTGCTTTAGTAATCGCTTTATCAACTTTGCTTAATTCGCTTATCTGATCAATTTCTTTTTCAATCTCTTTTCTTAAAGCATCTTGCGATCCACCGGCCGCTGAATATTCTTTTTCAACGGCGGCCGATAGGTTTATTTTCGTCTTTTGTTTTTGCTCTTCAGACATCGCACCGTCTTTATCAATTTCTTTAGAAAGAGCGGCGATAAGTTTAGCTTTATTGGGATCATATTTTCCGGATGAAGAAACTAACTGACTTTCTTGATCATTACTACTTTTAGAAAACTTTTGCGCTTGTCCGCGATTTCGGCTAGCTGATTTTTTTCGTTCACTTTCAGTAATTGAAGACGATTTGCGCGAAACCACATTTGATTTTGGTTCATCTTCTGCAGTAAAAAAAGATTTAACCTGAATCATACCAGAATCTTTTTTTGCAGAAGATGACGAATCCCTTTTGTTGTTGATCTGATCAAAAACCTGATTTTTCTTTTCTTGTTTTTGAATCAAGCGAAGAATGGCAGGGCCGGATAAAGGCGGGTAAAGTTTATTTTCAAAACCGCTTGTTTCTAAGCTCAGGATTTGATCGCGCTGGGTAGACATGATAAACGGGACAATTTGGCCGGTGCAGGATTGGTAGATCGTTTTTGGCATGGCACGAACATTTTCGTTTTTATGATCCCAGGCTAAGAAGATATATTCGGGATTTGTTTCCATAATCCGATCAAGACCGGTTTTGACATCGTTCTCAACAATCACGTTGTAACCACGCTTAATTAAAAATTTCTCCACCGGTCCGAACTGGTGGGTCATATTTTTAACAAAAAACAGAGTGGTTTTGTTAGCAGTTTGAGTGTCAGCCATCCGCTTTAAATTATAAGCAGTTATAGAGGGTGTTTCACGTGTTTAACTCTTGTTTAGTTGTGGTCCAGACAAAGGTAAGGTAATAGCACTTGAAAAGCCCTGCCGGTTCGACTAAATTGCCTTTGATGATCACTGATATTAAATCCGATGTTCAAATTCAAAAACTGCAGGATTACCAGTCGTTAGACTGGGTTGGGATGCAGCGTATTCAGTCATCACTTCGTCACCACGAAAACCTGATTCCCTGTGATTTAGCTTTAGGGGTAAATCTGATTGAGGGTCACCGCGGAATCCATATGTCGCGCCTTTATTCGTTGATGATGGATTACTTTCTTCAACAAGAATTAACGACACAAGGGTTAGATCAACTTTTAACAAAAGCGATCACGTCGCAAGAAGGTATCTCAACTCACGCAAGCCTTTCTTTAACTTACAAATTGCCGGTAAAAACCCAGGCTTTGAAAAGTGGTAAAGAAGGTTTTCGCAATTACGATGTGTCAGTTTCAGCTCTTAAAGCCACAGGCGAATCCTTAAAAGTGTGGCTTAAATTTGCCGTTCTTTATTCAAGCACCTGTCCGCAATCAGCGGCTCTTTCGGTTGAAACTTTTAATTCACAAACATCTGAACCTGTTAAAACGATCGACCGCTTGCCAGCAACTCCGCACGCGCAAAGAAGTGTGATGGAGTGTGAATTATTACTCACTGATAAAGATCATTTTGATGTGAATGATTTATTAAAGTCTTTTGTTCAAATCATTGAAAACACTCTAAAAACTCCTGTGCAAACAGCGGTTAAAAAAGCCGATGAAATGGCTTTTGCGGTTTTAAATTCAGAAAATTTAATGTTCTGTGAAGATGCCGTTAGACGTATAGATTCTGAGTTAAAAGCCCGCATTCAGCACAAACCGGTTGAACTTATCGGTTACCGTATTAAAACTCGTCATGAAGAGAGTCTTCACCCTCATGATGCTGTTAGTCAGAAAAGCTTTAACTACGCCTTCTTTCCAAACCAATAAGCATTTCTTTTGTGAGCTTAAGAAAACTTAGCTAAACATAAAAGCATGTTTATCATTAAGCTTTCACTGATCGTGTGTCTATTTTTAGGTTTCGAATCAGCTTTCGCTAAGGCCCCTGAAGTCTTTCAGGTTTCGGCCGCTAATTTTGAACAGTCATTAAATGAAGCCCTTGAAGAAGCCGGTCATGGTGCCGAAATCATCATGCCTGAAGGCAAATTCTTTTTAAATTCTGAAGTGGTGATTATCAAACACGGCATCAAACTTCGTGGTCAAGGCATGGGTAAAACCATTTTGTCTTTTAAAAATCAAAAAATCGGCGCTCAAGGTGTTTTCGGAAGCGCCAATGCTTTAGAATTTTCAGACTTCGCCGTTGAAGACAGTTTTGGAAACGCGGTTAAAGTTGTCTCGGCACAATCGGTAACTTTTCGCCGTTTAAAAATTTCGTGGACAGCAGGCCCGCGCCGTGAAAACGGGGCTTACGGATTATATCCGGTTTCAAGCAAAGATGTTTTAGTTGAAGACTGTGAAGTCTCTGATTCATCCGATGCCGGTATTTACGTAGGACAAAGTGAAAACATTATCGTTAGAAATAACAAAGCTTCTCATAATGTGGCGGGTATTGAGATTGAAAATTCTAAATTTGCAGATGTATACAATAACGAAGTTTATGATAACACGGCAGGAATTTTAGTCTTTAACTTACCCAATTTGCCAGTTAAAGGCGGGCGCCAAACCAGAGTTTTTTCTAATCATGTTCACAACAACAATTTAAAAAACTTTTCAACGCCGGGAAGTATTGTTCACTTAGTGCCTGATGGTCTTGGTATTTTTATTATGGCCAATAGCGAGGTTGAAATTTTTAATAATCAAATCATTGATAACAATTTAACTGGTGTCGCTGTTTCTCACTACGCCGTCAGTGAACGTCAATTCGATGATACAAATTACGATCCCATGCCACGCCGTATTTTCGTGCGCGATAATACTTTTACTCAAGGAAAATTTCGATTTTTCGATGGCACGCGCATGAATGCGATCATTAAATTGCTTCTTGGGTTTACCACACCTGAAATTATTTACGACGGTATCGAAGATGGAACTTACACCGGAAAAAAACTAGCTGACCAAGACCGTATCTGTATTGGTAAAAATAAAACCACTCATGGTGGAGCTGTTAGATTCGGTAATATGCACTTAGATAATAACCGCTGGTGGGTGCCATTTCCAGGTGGCCCTGGAACACATGATACAGCTCAGCATGACTGTGTGCTTGAACCATTTCCAGAAATTAAATTGGCTCTTGCTCCGGCTCTTCCGGCTTCAATTGTAAAGCCAAGCCGTGAAACCGTGGCTAAAATCTGTAAGCAAAAAACTAAGGGCGTAAACTGGAAGGCTTTGGAATATGACTGCCCCAATTTATCTGATTATAATTTATTCTCGAGAAAATCTGACGCGACTCAAGCTCCGAATGAGCTAGGTTTTAAGTATAAATTAAATAATGAATTATTCACCGATTACGCCGAAAAAGACCGTTTTATCTTTTTACCGCCGAATACTTCAATGAAGTACACAGAAAGTTCGGTTTTAGATTTTCCTGTAGGCACAGTAATTAGCAAAACATTTTCACTCTTTTTACAAAATCCCAAAGCAGAAAAACCTGTGGCTATCGAGACCCGTTTATTAGTCAAACGCAAAGCGGGGTGGGAAGCGGTTGAATATCTATGGGATCATTCAAAAGAAGACGCATTTTTATTTTTAGGTGGTAAAGTCGAAAGCTACAACATCTTAGCTCATAATGAAAAACCACTCACTATCGACTACGCGGTTCCTAATCGCCGTCAGTGTGCTTCTTGTCATATGACTGACACCATCGCAGGAACGATGTCGCCGATCGGGCCAAAAGCAAAGTTTTTAAATTGGACATTTTCATCAAGTGAAGATGGAAGCGTTGAAAACCAGTTAGTGTATTTTGCCCGCAAAGCGTATTTGACTGGATTACCGAAAGACTTAAAACAAGTTCCTTCAACAGCGGTGTGGTCTTTACCAGAATCGGGCCCGCTAGATCGCCGTGTGCAGGCGTACTTAGAAATTAACTGCGCTCATTGCCATTCACCCAAAGGTGGTGCTCGCAATACAGGTTTGTATTTGCAAACTGAGTTAGATCCAAAAAGTAATTCTTACGGATATTGCAAACGCCCCGTGGCCGCAGGCTTAGGGTCGGGTGGAAGATTGTTTGATTTCGACCCTGAAGGTGCAAATAAATCTATTGTTTACTACCGCATGGCCAGTGATCACTTAGAAGTAAAAATGCCTCAGCTCGGAAGATCCGTCGCCCACACCGAAGCTTTAAAAGTGGTAGAAGAGTGGGCGAACAGCTTAAAAGCTAAATGCCCCTAAGTTTGAATTAACTATAAAAAATCAGCCGTTTTGCTTATCAATAAAGCAAATTATGCAGCGTTACGCAAAAAGGTACGGCCTACCTTTTTAAAAGTTTGCAAATGAAAGTCATTATCAGTATCACTAACAGCTATGAAAAACATCGATAGCTCAATCATTTTACCAGTACACCAAACTTCTGAAACAGTTCGTAAATCTGAACGTTACCAAATCGACGATTTTAAAAAAATGATCCGTTCGATGAACTTAAAAATCACTGATCAACGTTTATTAATTCTTCAGTCATTGCACGACGGAGACAAGAAATCTGGCGAACGCCATGTGACTGCGCAAGAATTATTCGAAAAAGTATCGGTGCGCGATTCATCTGTGGGCTTTGCAACAGTTTATCGTTTTTTACGCGACCTAGCAGCCAACGAATTAGTGACTGAAGTTCGCATGGGCGGCCACGCTTCACGTTATGAATTAACGCCTAAAGAGCATCACGATCACTTAACTTGCACTAAATGCGGCAAGATTTGTGAATTCGAAAACGAAAAAATCGAAGAATTGCAATCACAAGTGGCTAAACACTTTGGCTTCCGTTTGACGGGGCACGTTCTAGAGCTTTTTGGAGTATGTTCAGACTGCCAAAAGTAATATGATATTGGTCTAATGGCCAAACATACTGAAACTAACGACATCGTTGTAAAAGGCGCCAGAGAGCACAATCTTAAAAATGTCTCTCTGTCGATTCCCCGAAATAAAATCACTGTCTTCACTGGTCTATCGGGATCAGGAAAATCTTCATTAGCATTTGATACAGTTTATGCCGAAGGCCAACGCCGATACGTTGAAAGTTTATCAGCCTACGCGCGCAATTTCTTAGAACAATTAAAAAAACCTGAAGTGGATTCTGTAACGGGTCTTAGCCCGGCAATTGCCATTGATCAAAAGTCAGTGGGTTTAAGCCCGCGCTCAACGGTGGGAACAATCACCGAAATTTACGATTACATGCGTTTGTTATACGCCAAAGTAGGAACACCTTGTTGTCCGATTCACCATGTGCCTGTAAGTTCGCAAACACCACAGGCCATTGTCGAAGAAATTTTAAAAAAACCACAAGGCACTAAGTTTTACGTTTTAGCCCCGATGGCCCAAGGTAAAAAAGGTGAGTTCATGGCTGAATTCACGAAGTGGCTTAAAAAAGGTTTTGTTAAAGCCAAAGTCGACGGAAAATTTATCGATTTAGAAAAAGCCACAAAACTTGCGAAAACAAAAACGCATGATATCGATTTAGTGGTGGATCAATTAATTTTAAAAGATTCAATCAAACACAGATTATCTGAAAGTGTAAACACCGCTTTATCATTAGCGGCGGGCCGTTTAGTCATTGAAACGGTTAAAGCTAACGGTGATGGTGAAAGACATAATTTTTCAATGCATTCGGCTTGTCCTGAGTGCGGCTTTAGCTTTCCTGAATTAGAGCCACGTTTGTTCAGTTTTAATAACCCCAGAGGGGCCTGCGAAGCCTGTAACGGCTTAGGCACATTAGATTTAGTTGAAGAAGAACAAATTTCTGATTCTGAAGTGGGTGGTAAAAAGCTTGATTCTGTTAAGTACACTTACAAAGGTAAAAAAGCCACCGGCGATGACGACGATGAAGAAGAAGAAATGATTTTAAATGCGTGTCCGACATGTAAAGGCACACGCTTAAAACAAGAAAGTTTAAATGTTCTCATCGATAAAAAAAATATCGCCGAGTTGTCAGACTATTCAGTGACTGAGTTAAGCCAGTTCTTTAAAAAAACAAAATGGACTGACAAACAAAAATTCATCGCAGAAAAAATCGTAAAACAAATTTCTGACCGCTTAACTTACTTAGAACGCGTAGGAACTTCGTATTTATCGCTCTCTCGCCCAGCTAGAACATTATCTGGCGGAGAAGCGCAACGTATTCGTTTAGCAACACAAGTGGGCTCAGCCTTAATCGGTTGTATGTATGTGATGGATGAGCCAAGTATTGGTTTACATCCACGTGATCACCATAGATTACTTGAAATCATCGGTGAATTAAAAGATCGCGGTAACACGATTATTTTAGTTGAGCATGATGAAGATACTATTCTCTTTGCCGATTATGTCGTAGACCTTGGCCCTCGCGCTGGAAAATTAGGTGGCGCTTTAATCGCTGAAGGAACACCTCAGCAGTTAATGAAAAATCCAAACTCAGTCACGGGTCAGTACTTATCAGGGGCCAGAAAAATTCCAGTTCCGAAAACACGCCGTAAAGGTAATGGCCTTTTCGTAAAACTTACGGGAGCAACGGGTAATAATCTTCAAAACGTAGATTTAGAAATTCCATTAGGCACTTACACGTGTGTAACGGGTGTTTCAGGCAGTGGTAAGTCGACGTTAATTATCGATACGTTATATAAAATCTTAGCCAAAGAATTTTACAAAGCAAATGCGGTGCCTTCACCGTATAAATCTATCGAAGGCTTACAACATATTGATAAAGTGATTGATATCAATCAACGCCCAATTGGCCGTACACCGCGGTCAACACCTGCGACTTATGTTGGCTTACTTCCGATGATTCGTGATCTATACGCTTCATTACCTGAAGCAAAGCTTCGTGGGTTTGAGCCAGGTCGTTTTAGTTTTAACGTTAAAGGCGGAAGATGTGAAACCTGCATGGGCCACGGTCAAATCCGTATGGAGATGCACTTTTTATCAGACGTGTTTGTTCAATGTGATACCTGCCAAGGCAAACGCTACAACCGCGAAACCTTACAAATTAAATACAAAGAAAAAAATATCGCCGACGTTTTAGCTATGAACGTTGAAGAGGCGTTAGAATTTTTCAAAAATCATTCACAGATTTACCGAAAACTGGAAACCCTTCATAAAGTGGGTCTTGATTATATGACGCTAGGTCAGTCATCAACGACACTTTCTGGTGGTGAAGCGCAACGTGTGAAGTTATCAAAAGAACTTTCACGTCGCGGAACAGGTAAAACGTTATACATCTTAGATGAGCCAACAACGGGTCTTCATTTTGACGATGTCAGAAAGTTAGTTGAACTTATGCAAGAATTAACTGATCAAGGTAATACCGTTTTAGTGATTGAGCATAACTTAGAAGTGATGAAGTGTGCCGATCATATTATTGATTTAGGCCCAGACGGGGGAATTTACGGCGGTGAAATCGTTGTTAAAGGTACTCCAGAAGTAGTCGCTAAAAACACGCGCAGTGAAACCGCTAAATTTTTAAAACCATTACTAGAAAAAAGATAAAAAAGTAGAAAAGGAAAATAACAGCATGTTGAAGTACATCAGAGGTTCGTTAATTATTACAGTGATCGGCTTAGCTTTAGCCATGGGGTTTGAATGGTATCAAACTGGTTCAACAAGCCATATGCTCCAAGCTGGTTTTACAGCGCTTATCTTAGCGGTTTTAGAAATTTCACTTTCATTTGATAACGCCGTGGTAAATGCCACAGTGATTAAAAAAATGGACGAAGTCTGGAAAAGACGTTTTCTAACTTGGGGTATTTTAATCGCCGTGTTTGGTATGCGTTTAGTATTTCCGTTAGCTATCGTATCAATCATCGCTCACATTAATCCGTTTGAAGCTTTAATGCTTTCATTAAATGACCCGGCAAAATACGCTGAACTTATGACGTCAGCGCATATCACTGTGGCGGCATTTGGTGGAATGTTCTTATTTATGGTGTTTTTACATTTCTTTATGAACGAAGAAAAAGAAGATCACTGGATTCATGTGATTGAAAAACCATTAGTGATGATGTCGCAATATAAGGGTGTTGAGATCATCGTGGCGTTAGTTTCATTACTTGCGATCACAAGCTTAATGGCGGCCGAAGATCAAATCCGTTTCTTAGTGCCAGGTTTATGGGGCATGATCACGTACCTTATTGTTCACAGTTTCTCTGATTTCTTAGAAAGCATGGAATTAACTCGTGATGCGAACTTAATGGCTAAAAAAACCATGATGTCAGCAGGTTTTGGTATGTTTATGTACCTTGAAATCTTAGATGCTTCATTTTCTTTTGACGGAGTCATCGGGGCTTTTGCCATCACACAAAGTTTAATTCAAATCATGATCGGTCTAAGTATCGGAGCATTCTTCGTACGTAGTCTTACACTTTACTTAGTTGAAAAAGATACTCTAGGGCAAATTCGTTTCTTAGAGCACGGCGCTTTCTACGCGTTAGGTGCGCTGTCTATGATGATGTTATTAGATTATTTCTTTCATATCCCTGAATGGTTAACAGGTCTTACAGGGGCTGCGATCTTAGCTGTCAGCATTCTTTGGTCGTTCTACGTAGATCGTAAGAGCGGAAATACCTAAGATTACAATGGCTCCGGCCAATTGGATCGGAGTCAGTTTTTCATTTAAAAGCGCCGACGCAAATAAAAACGAGTACGGCGCTTCTAGTAAACACAGCATACTGGCTGTGGTTGTCGATAAAACTCTTTGCGCACGTACTTGCAAGTAAAACGCACCTAAAGTCACAAGAACAGCTAATCCTAAAACCGAAACCACCGACATGTAGTTTGTAATCGGCGGAAAAAACGGAATATTTTTAGCCGACATATCGTAAGCTAAAAACGGAATTAAAAAAATCCACGCCCAAAAAGTCTGTGACGTATTAAAGCGAAAACCGCTTTGCATTTTTTTAGACCCGATACCAACAGCGATAATATGAAATGTCGATGTCACGGCCACTAAAATTGTGAACAGATCACCACTTTGAAGTCGTAAACCGTTATTCGGTAAATCTAATAAAAGACCCATCCCTAAAAACGCAATAAAACTTAAAGCAAAATGGTACCAATGAACCTTAGTCTTTAAGAAAAAGTAATTCGCAAACGGAATCAAAACCACATAAAGCGAAGTGATAAAGCTAGAGTTTGTGGCTGTTGTTGTTTGTAAACCAATCGTTTGAAAGATCAGCGAGCTTCCAAGGCCAATACCGGCCAGAAGCCCGATTTTATAATCGCTGTGTGATTTTTTAAAACCTTCGCGGTCAAAAATAAAAAACATCACTTCAGCTAACACGATGGCAAATGCAAAACGCCAGAAAACTAAAGTGGTCGGGCTAAAATCAACCAGCGCCCATTTTACAAAAGTAAAAGAAATTCCCCAGAGCATTCCCGCAATGAACAGTTCTAAAACCGCTCGGTGATAGACTGGAATAGCAGCCAGGGCCTTGCGCATTAGTCAAAAGCCTCAGCCCAGAAGCGCGTTTTATCAAAACCATCAACTTCTAAAACTTGATGTTTTACATCTTTAATCATCGCGCCATTTCCGCAAAGATAGAATGTTGTCGGTGTGTTTTTGTAATCAATTTCAGATAAGAAATTTTGGATATAACCTTTTTTGCCAGTCCATTTTTCAGTCGGGCGGCTAAGTACGTAGTGATATTCAAAATTAGGAAGTTGTTTTTTTAACGCTTCTAATTCTTCACGGTAGTAGATGTCTTCTTCGTAACGAAGACCAAAATAAAGTTTGTACTTTAATTCAGGGTATTGTTTCATTTTTGATTCTAAGTAACAGAAGTGTTGTGAAATACCGCTACCAGTGTTTAAGAAAACGATTTGTTCAGTTGGTGGTTCTTGAAAGAACACTTTTCCAAATGGGCCTGTGAAATTTAAAATTTCATCGCCTTTTAAACCCCAAACATATTTTGAAGCGACACCGTTATCGACGTATTTAAAAATTAAACGAAATCTTTGTAGATCGTGTTCAGTCGTTGCAATTGAATAAGCGCGAAGAGCGGCTTTCATCGGTTGGCCATTTTCATCAGTTTGTGGAACATGAAGCATAACGAATTGGCCGGCTCTAAATTTAAATTCAGGGTGGCTAATGATAGAAAGATCTAGCTCGCGAATTTGTTTTGTGTGGTCAGTGATTTTATTGATTTTGTAGTTGTAAATAATACGGCTCATATGTGTTTATTTCCTAGTCCAGCTCCGCATCCTCGGCGTGCGCCGATATATTCGTTTTTAGAGCCTAAATTGTCAAAGTAAACCTAAATAATTTTCAAGGCGAAGCTTAGGCCTTGAATGGCTATTTACCCCCAAGCTAAAACTTATCCCGATGTTTAAAAAATCACTTCTTTTTTGTTTGTCGTTAGCTTTTATCGCGTCTTGTACGCCAAGCTCTAGTTCGTCAGATGGAACAGCTGCTTATTCACCTAAAAAAGAAGATCTGATTAAAGCTCAGCCTCAAGCTCAGCCAGCCCGTAAGCTTTTATACAGCGGCGATTCAACGGTGAGCTACTGTGAATCAGCGTTAGGAACTAATCAGAACTATTCAGGCTACCGCGACCACAAACTTTATCCGTCAGCGTCAGTCAGTAAAGTGTTTTTAACTGCTTTTGCTTTAAGCCGTTTAGGTACAGATTACAAATTTATTCATGACTGGCGTTTACGTAAAAACGCTGACGGTACGGTTGATGCGTACTTAAACTCAAACTACGATCCGGTATTTAATATCGAAAAAGTGCTTTATACGATGTCGCACTTAAAAAAATACGGGGTCACAAAGATCAGAAATCTGTACATTGCCAAATCAACGCGTGTGTACTTATCTGTTTTAAACAATCCACATATCGAATTAGATACCATTCCAGTTAGTCTTGATCAGTCAGTTGATAATTTAAAATTAATTTTTAATTCAGCAAACTGGGGCGGGCAAACTCAGCA
Organism: uncultured Bdellovibrio sp.; assembly: GCA_946482355.1. The sequence continues at coordinate 2,792 of CAMLRE010000002.1, read as the reverse complement.
AGCTAGACAAAACGTAACAGACTACTTTGAACAACAAGGTAAATCGATTGATCTGCCAAGTTCGTTTTCGGTTTCAAATGTGATCTTAGATTCAAACGGCCAGGCACAAAGTGCTTTTGCTAGTGCCACGCAATTAAAAATTCAATCCACATCGTTATTTCGTTACTTAAAAGAAATTAATTTAAATTCAAATAACTACATGTCGGATGCGCTATTTGCTTTACTGGGCGGTGAAGCTGGTTTTCGCAAATTTCAAAGCGAAAAATTAGGTTTAGGCCTAGACAGCTTAATCATGAAAACCGGCTCTGGCTTACCTGTTGAAATTGGCGGTGAGCGAGTTGATAACAAAGCGACTTGTTTTTCAGTTTTAAAAGTAATGCATTTTATCAAGCTTATCGCCGATCAAGCGCAGTTAGATTTAGGTTATATCTTATTAACAGCAGGTCTTGATCGCGGCACTTATGAAACAGATCTAGTGATTAATAAATCTGTGGTTTTAAAAACGGGCCGTCTTTACGAAGTACCAGCACTTAATTTAGCAGGTATTGTGTCGACACAAAAAGGTCTGATGGTTTTTGGATTTTTAGGTCATGACTTTAACAATGACGATGAAAAACTGATGATCGAAAAACGCGATAACTTACTTCAGGATCTTTTGAACTTTTATAAAGAAAAACCGATGTTCAAAACTCTGTCTCAGAATGAGATTTTCTTTCTTTAAATCGATTAACACACTCGTATCACGTTGATACATAATCTTGGCCCCTCGTTAGCTCTCTATAAGTTTAACGAGGTGATCTATGAATTTAAAAATTCAGACTGTGTTAGCGACCTTCTTAATTGCATCAGCAGCATTTGCTCATGAAGGCATCGTTCGTATCCCCTTAAAAACATTCACTAAACCAGCATTAAACTTAGTAGGCCCAGGTGGTAAGAAGCTAAGTATCGCTGATCTAGCCAGAATGAATAACACAGGTGTCGACTTGTCAAAACTTCAGCCAGTTGAAGACAAATACTGGCAGAACAAAAAATACAGCGCAATTGACACAAAGATCCACGCCGAGATGCCTAATGCTGAGACGGGCGTAACTATTGATTCATATCTTGGTGCAAACCGTGAATTAGGTTTTTATACAGTTATTGTTAAGCCATCAAACGGCAAATCTGAGCGTTATGGTCTTACCTTAGGTCTACAAACGCACGCTTCGTTATTAAAATCAGCCCTATTACGTAAATTAGGTTATTTCCAACAATCACCTAAACATTACGATAAGATGAAATTAAATTTCGCTTCTAAAGAAGAAAAAGATTTATTCGTTAAGCGTGCGTTCTGTGAACAAGGCCCAGACGCTGTATCGATTGACTGTTTATCTATTGCTCCCTTTAAAACAGATACAGATAAACGTGAATTTTTATCTGAAGCCGGTGGTAACTCTTTATATGTTCACGGCGCTTACTTAGAAAAAATGGATAGCGAAATTCCAAGTTTATTTGATGGTTTAACTCCGGCTTCTGTTGAATCAATTCCATACTTTGCTTCTGATCGTCAATTTCGTGCCTTATTAGTGCCGTTCGTAATTGGTGATGTGCAAGAGTCATTAGGTCGTGTAGCCCCAGAGTCAGTTTTAGTTCGTGATGGCTGGGCTTATATTAACTTTGCGTTCAGTGATTATTTCTCGCAAACAAGTGGCGATGACGTGAAGTGGATGTTACGTCGTGTGGCTCAGTTAACAGACCAAGACTGGAATGAAATTGTTGAAGCCGCTGAATTTCCACAAGGTTTAAATCAATTAGCCAAAGCTGCGATCATGTCACGTGCGCAGAACATGATGACTTGGTTTTTTGACCGCGAAGCTCAAGGCATGATGCAAGCTCGTATTCCTGATTTTAACTACTCTTCACCAGATGGTTTAGTGGTTAACGGCCGTATCACCCAAGAATATATTCCAGGTGAGCCGCACCGTTTTACGCACGGTGAGCGCCAATCGCCTTTTGAAAAAGGTGATTTTTTAAGATACATGGTGATCAAATCGCAATCTTCAGCGATTGGTTTAGCGATCAGCAAATTATCTGAAAAATTTAAATTACAAAGACAAGACGTGACTTCACAAAAAGTAAACGGTTTTAGAATCCGTAACGATGGTAAAATTGCACCTGTAGGCTACGCTGATGGCCGCCAATACGGTATTAACTTCGGGGCTTCACGTATTGTTACGACAGGTACATTCTACGGTTCACAAGCGGCGGTTCAATTAGTTGATAACGTTCGTTTAAGTGCAGGTCTTGGTGTGTTCCGCATGATCGAAGATTTTAGCGGCATCAGCACGATGTTAGGCGGAAACGTTAGTTATAACCGCGATTTCACACACGTTGTTCCACTACAAACAATGAAAGAAACAAAAGAGATCGATTGGAAAGATCTTTATGTGCCTTCACGTTTAGATAAAATCGCTTCCCCATTAAAAGACGGTAAATTATCTGAGTTCTTCGCTAACTTTAAAAACGGCGAAGTTTTCACAATCACTGAATCAGTGGGTGCCGGCGGATCAGTGGGCTACATGTACGCTTTAGACGCCTTATTAGGTTTTACAGCACAAACAGTTCCAACTGTTGGTTTATCAGGTGGCGCGAACGCTGTCTTATTACGTCAAACACAAATCACAAAAACAGATAAAGGTTTTCAGGTTTTTATCCGTAATCAAAATTCAAAAGCTTTCCAAGTTACATTTGATGTGAATTACTTTATTAACTTATTAAAAGTTAAACATGAATCAACATACACTGATCTTCAC
>CAMLRE010000001.1 GCA_946482355.1 uncultured Bdellovibrio sp. | reverse complement strand
GACCTGCTGCAGATAATTCTTCGATTTTAAAAAACACATCAGCATCTTTGTTACGTTCTGAAAAACTTAACATACGACTTGCCGGAAATTTTTTCGCAATCGGGTACATCATGTCGTAAGTTAAATCCTGATCTTGGTTAAACACACGAATTGTGTCTTCGCGCGAATCCATATAGATTTCAGCCTTAGCTTCAGCGATTTTCTTTTGTGTTCCGAAGTATTCGATATGTGCACGGCCCACCATTGTACATACAACGATATCTGGATCAGCGATCTTAACTAACTCAGCGATTTCGCCGGCATGGTTCATACCCATTTCAACAACGGCATAATCAGCATTCGGTGGAATTTGTAATAACGTTAATGGCACACCCCAGTGATTATTAAAACTACCTTGATTGAAGTGCGTTTTTTTATACTGAGATAAAATAGCTGCGGTAAATTCTTTGGTTGTCGTTTTACCGTTAGAACCAGTAATACTTAAAATCTTTGTACTTAAGGTATTACGATAGCCGTGAGAAAAATCTTGAAGACCTTTTAAAGTATCTGGCACTTCGATAATGCTGACTTTGTTTTTTAAATCTTGAAATTTCGCATCCAAACGATGAACGAATAAAAGGCCTGCGCCTTTTTCTACAGCTTTATCTAAATAATCATGAGCATCAAAGTTATCGCCTTTTAATGCTACAAAAACTTGGCCCGTTAAATCTTTACGAGTATCTGTTCCCACTTCATGAAAAGTAGTTTGGTGCGTGGAAATAATTTTTCCGTGAGACCATTTAGCGATTTGTTCTAGTGTCCAATGAGGCTTTGCAGTTTGTGACATAAAAAAAGCTTACTCTTCGTTCAAACGAAGAGCAAGCTTGGATGAATCACAGTAACTAGACTAGAAGCCCTCATTGATACTTTGATAGATTTCGCCGTTGAGCGTGCCGCTGATGTTTTTGATTCCCGCAGGAGTTGCTGTCACAACTATGCGGCGAGTTGTTTTACCATCGGCAGAAACATAGTTTCCTTTATAAAAAACTTCTGAATACATACGGGCGAGAGCAAACGCATTGACAAAACCAGCGTCCTGAATGACTTTTTGTTTTTCAGAAAACCAAATCCCAATAACAGTTTTATCGCCGAATATTTTATTTGTCGCTTGTAGGTTCATTTCACCTAATTTTACTGATGGCGCATGAGGTTCGCCTTTACGGCGAGCTGAAATAACAAACTTTCCGTCTTCAATATAAGCATTCGTGCACTCATATTGATCTGTGACATTAAAAAACTTATCGAAACTCATGATTGATCTTACTTTGCGTGTTTTCTTTGAAGAAACGGATGCCGTTAGGCAAAACGATTGCCTCGCCTGTGCGAAGGGATCATGTTTAAAAATTTTCTCACGTTGCCAGCTATTTTTCTCAAAATTTATCCACCAGTTAGGAGTGGTTTCTGGGTAATCAAACACCTCAAACACACTTTGCACGAAGTTTTCACGCATAAAATCAATATCATCATGTTTCAAACCAAAAATATGACCCATTTCATGAATCAAAACAGGAAAAAGTAATGTACCATCAAAGCTGGACCACATTTTTTCGATCTTGCCATCAACGGTTGGTTTTAAAGCGCCGGCTTCTGGAGCAATATAGACAAAACCTTTGCCTTTCATATTTACTTCATCGTAATCGGTGCGAACGGTAATACCGATAGTTTTTGATAAATTTTTGAGATTTTCTTTTTGCTCCGCCGTTAAAATACCAAATTGAAAAACAATGTCTGTTTTATCAGAGCATAGCTCTTCTTTAAAGTTTTGCGTTCCTATTCGAGAATCAAAATGAGTGAGTCCAAACTCTAAATATTCTAAATCTTTCAATTGAATCTGCCAGAACTGCAGAGCTTTGCCGATACGTTCGCGAACTTGCTGTTTGGTTTGGCCAAAATTCTTTTCATCAATTTGGATACAGTATTTGACATCTTTTGTGTTTGATAAAAACCAAGGATTATTCGCATCGCGAATAAGTTCGCCCCCACCGCTACTCCAGCCGGCGTGACCAATAGCCCCAAGCAAAGTCATTCCTGTAAAAACACTTCCTGTGATGAAACTTTTTAAGTTCATATAAAACCTCAATAAGTAATTGGATCTTGATTGATCCGATAAAACAAGTTTCAGGTAAACAGCCCTCTTGGTAAATTAATTATTAATTTAATATTTGACATTTTGTTAACTTTTTATTAACAATATTTTATGAGTATTTACAAGCACTTAGACTACCGCCCCGCCCTTAAAACAAGTCTCGAAGAGCTTAAGAACATTAAAAAATCAGCCACACTGCAAAACATGGCTGAGCATTGCCGTATTCAAAAAACCTATCTTTCAAAAGTACTTAATCACGGCGGCAATCTAAATTCAGATCAACTTTACTTAGCCTGCGATTATTTAAAATTAAACAGCAAACAAACTGAATACCTTCAGCTTTTACATAACTTTGATCAGTGCAGTGTTGAGAAAAGAAGAAAAGAAATTCTTCACAGAGTTCACGCCATTCAAAAAGAGCATCAAGCCACACACGCTCACATCAACGTTAAAACCGAAGACTTAAAGACTGACACGATTAACGAATATTATTCAGATCCGTATCACCAGTTAATTCATATGTTTTTAACGATCGAGCGTTTTCAAAAAGATTTTAAATTGATCGCTGACAAAACAAAACTGTCTCTGGATAAAGTTCAGTTCTACATTGAGCAATTACAAAAAATGCAGATTATTTCTTCGAGCGAAGGTAAAATTAAAATTCTGCAAGACAATTTACATTTACCTTCTAGTTCAACATTAATGCGTGCTTACCGCTCATTAACTCGCTTGCAAGCTATGGAACAAATTAACCGCTTACCAGCTGAAGACGCCTACACATTTACTGTGGCCTTTTCAACAGACAAAGAAACGAAAGAAAAAATTCATCAAAAGTTTTTAGACTTTCTTAAAGATACTCAAAAGCTCGTCGGCAAATCCAAAGAAGAAGAACTTTATCAGATCAATTTTGATTTTTTGAAGTGGAGCTAACACAACGTCACAAGAAACAGGACCTGGCACCCTACAAATATTTCTCAGCCACTTCGTAGTCGCTGAAGTGAGTTTTTGTCGTTCCGATAATTTGATAATCTTCGTGACCTTTACCGGCGATTAAAATCACATCACCTGGCTTTGCCATCGCAATCGCTTGTGCAATTGCCTTTTCACGATCAACTTCTTTAGTGTAGTTTTTAAAACCTGCTGGAAAACCCTTTTCAGCGTCAGCCAAAATCGTCATCGGATCTTCAGTGCGTGGGTTATCAGAAGTTAAAAACACATAATCACTTAAGCGCGCTGCGATTTCAGCCATCTTAGGGCGTTTTGTTTTATCGCGGTCTCCACCGCAACCAAACACCGTAATCACTTGGCTTGAAAGCTTCGCATCGGTTTTAACTTTTAATAAAGATTTTAATGAATTTTCTAAAGCATCAGGAGTGTGAGCGTAATCGATAAAAACAGTTTTATCTGAGCTATGCACAACTTTTTGTAAGCGCCCCGGAATTCCGTTAAAATCAGCTAAGGCTTTAATACCTTGCTCAAGGGTCACTCCGCACGTTAAGCCTGCGGCTAAACTGGCTACGACATTGTAAATCGTGTGAACGCCCGTTAACGGCACTTTCACATTAATTGTTTCAAGCGGAGTTTTTAATTCAAACTCTGTTTCAGCAAAATTCATTTTTAAAATTTTAAACTGAAAATCAGATTCTTTTTGCCCGTACGTCCAACCTAAAACAGGTTCTGCTAGTTTTAGTTTTCTTCCGTACTCATCGTCGATATTAATAATGGCAAAAAGTGGACGCTTTAATGAAGACCACATCAAATCGGTGAACAATCTTTGTTTTGATTCGAAATACGACTTCATGTCTTGGTGATAATCTAAATGGTCGTGAGTTAAATTTGTATAAATCACCGTATTAAAGTGAACACTGTCCGCACGACGCTGATCTAAAGCATGCGATGTCACTTCTAATGCGGCAGCAATTGCGCCCTCTTTGATAAAATCATTTAAGCGGCTTTGTAACGTCACTGGATCAGGTGTTGTGCCTTGGTTTTCCCAAGTTTTGTGGCCAGCGCGGTGATTGACTGTTCCGATAACACCCGTCGATTTACCACGCGCATTTAAAATATGCTCAAGTAAATAAGTAATCGATGTTTTGCCATTCGTACCCGTCACACCGAAGCAGAAAAGTTTTTGCGAAGGATAATCGTAAAATCTAGCTGCCAGCAAATCCAGCATTTGACGTGAATCAGGAACGACAGAAACGTGGCCTTGATAATCAGCAGGCACTGCTGTTTTATCTTCGACAACTAAAGCAATCGCTCCAGCCTTAATCGCATCGCCGATATATTTGTGGCCATCGGCTTGGGTGCCTTTAATCGCCACAAAAACAGAGCCTTGTTGAACCTGTCTCGCATCAAAAAAAAGCCCCGTCACCTCTTTCTCAAGAGCTTCGGGTTGGCTTTGCGTTCCAAGATCAGAAAATGATAATAACTGCTGCAGTTTCATTGCAAAAAGCATAGGATACTTTCTTATGAACTTCAAACGTATACAGTATTTTGATCATCCGACTGATGCTGCGGACCGTCCGTGGGTTATTCTTTTTCATGGTTTTGGTGCCGATGCTCACGACCTAGAAGGTTTGAGAGATTATATTTTTCTGAATTCAAAAGTGAACTGGCGTTTTCCGAATGGGGTGTTTGAAGTTCCAATCGGTCCTGGCTGGACAGGGCGCGCTTGGTGGCCATTAACTTTAAATTCTTTACCGAGCGACTGGAGTGATTATACTCCGGATGTCATGCCTACTTTGGTTCCTGCAATTATTAAAATGATCGAAGATTTAAAAGTGCCTTGGAATAAAATTATCTTAGGTGGTTTTTCTCAAGGCGCGATGTTAGCTACTGAAATTTATTTACAAGCTCCTGAAAAACCATTGGGTTTAATCAGCATGTCTGGAAGTTTAATTCGCCAGACTGAGTGGACACAAAAACTTGAAGCCCGTAAAGGCGCTAAAGTTTTCTTATGTCATGGCGAAAATGATCAAGTGTTACCGATCAAAGGCAGCCAAAAATTATTAAATATTTTTAAACAAAAAGGTTTGGAACCCCAGTGGGTTACTTTTCCAGGTGGCCATGAAATTCCACCGAAAGCTTTACAAGGCATTACTCAGTACATTAACGGGTTAATCTCATGAGTTACGTCATTGAAACAAAAAATTTAGGTCGTGAATATAAGACCTATCAAAAAAAAGAAGGCATCGTTAATTCGATCAAAGGTTTTTGGAATCGCGAATACACATCTAAACCCGCCCTAAAAAATGTTTCGCTTGAAATCGAAGGCGGACAAATTGTTGGTTTAGTGGGTGCCAATGGTGCCGGAAAAACAACGTTACTAAAAATTCTTTCAGGGTTAATTTACCCAACTCATGGCGAAGTGCGCGTTCTTGGTTTTGAACCCTGGAAACGTGAAACTGATTTTTTACGTCAGATGAGTTTATTGTTAGGCCAAAAAAACCAACTCTGGTGGGATATTTCGGCGCGCGATAGCTACTCGTTATTAACTAAAATTTATGATCTTGATGTAGATACGGCTAAAAAACGCGTGACTGATTTAGCGCAAATGCTTTCTTGTGAGCACGTGCTTGATACACAGTTACGCCGTTTAAGTTTAGGTGAACGTATGAAGATGGAAATCATCGGTTCACTTCTTCATTCGCCGCGCGTTTTATTTTTGGATGAACCGACAATCGGTTTAGATATCGTGGCGCAGTCAGCGATTCGCGACTTTCTTGAAACTTATGTTAAAGAATATAAACCCGTAGTCATTTTAACATCGCACTACATGGATGATATTGCGCAATTAGCAGACCGTTTATTATTAATTTCTAAAGGTGAAATGGTTTATGACGGAACAGTTGATCGTTTCTTACAATCGACTGAAACCAGCAAAAAATTAATTTACCGCTACAAAAACGATCAGCAAGAGCGCGAGCTGATTTTTCAAGATTCAGAATTATCGCAGAAACTAAACGAAGTGGTAAAATCTGGCGAAGTTGTTAATTTAAAAATCGAAGAGGTTGATTTTGAAGAAGTTATTCATCGCTTTTTGGCGAAGGAATCTCGCGTTTAGTGAGCTTGCCGTCGTTTCAAATTTAGAATACCGCTTCAATTTCTTTATTGATGCGTTCGTGCAACCGTTAATCACGGTGGGCATCGAACTTCTTATGTGGTTTGCTATCTTTGAAGCCGCTAATGCCGCTCAAATCGGTGGTTTTGGCCGCGAAAGTTATTTAGCTTACGGCGTATGGGCTCCGTTTTTAGGGCGTATTGCGGTAAGCTGGATGTACGAATCCATGATGGTCGAAGAAGTGGCCAGCGGGTCGATCAATGTGATTCTTACCCGCCCGATCAGTTTTTATGAATACTATTTGTCACAATTAATGGGTTATAAAATCGCGACCACGTTTATTTCGATGTTGGCCCCATTAGCTGTGTCGCTTATTTTTGATTTACCGATTCATTATTCACGTTTACCGATTGCGATTGGTTTAGTGTTTTATTATTTGTTTTTAGTTCACACTTTAAGTTTTGTGATTTCAACATTTGCCTTTTATATGACTCGCGTTCGTTCTTTAACGTTAGTTAAAAACTTAACGCTGTGGTTATTAGCCGGCGAATTAGTGCCTATTGATTTAATGCCACCGGCGATTGCGAAGTTATTATTACTTTCACCGTTTCCAGCAGGTGTTTATACTCCGGTAGCGTACATCACAGGGCGTGTGGGTTCAGAGTTAGTTTTACAAAGTTTTATTTCTGTGACGATCTCAACAGTGATTGCCATGGCTATCGGTGCCTGGTTATGGCGTAAAGGCCTTCAGTCTTACACAGGGACCGGTGCCTAGTGAAAAGACTTTTAAAATACCTAAGCCTTTATGGTGCATTTTTTAAAGCCAGCTTTGTAGCTGATCTTGAGTACCGTTTTAATTTTATTTTATTAGTACTTTCAGAATGTATTTGGTACGGAACACAATTACTTTTGTATGAAGTAATTTACCGCCATACGAACATTATCGGTGATTGGACGTTAGAGCAAATGCGCGTGTTTGTTTTTTTAGCGCTATTTGTAGATTCAATTTACATGATTTTATGGGACCCGAACTTTTCTAAATTCAACGACGAAGTTAGAAAAGGAAACTTAGATTTATTGTTAACTAAACCTGTGAATTCGATGTTTATGATCAGTTCACAAAAAGTTTCAGTGTCGCATATACCTTGTTTAATCTTTACTGGCGCGGGGCTTGTGTGGGCCTTACAGGCGATTCCAGATTTTAGCTGGTACCGCTTGTTCTGGTTGTTTTTATTAATTCCGTCAGGTTTAAGCGTTATTTTTGTGGGCCGTTTAGCTTTAAATTCAACAGCGATTATTTTTTCGCGGGCCGATTTCTTACAGTATGTTTGGTACAGTATTTTTAGATTAGGTTTACGCCCGGATGCGATTTACAAAGGCTTTTTAAGATACGTGCTGTTATTTGTTCTGCCATTTGCGATGGTGGCTTCAATTCCAACAAGGTTTTTACTTGAGCCTGTACAAATTGGATTTATTGCTTGGGCTGTGGCTATGCCAGTGCTTTTAATGACATTTATGAATTGGTACTGGAAATTCTGCATGCGCTTTTATTCAAGCGCGAGTTCGTAAAAAAAAAGCGGTCTTTCGACCGCTTTTTAATAATTAATTCTGAATTAAGTATTCGATATTTACATCAGCGCGGATTTTGATTTTACCAGGGCTAAGCTCTGTTCCGCCAGATTCCATGTCTGCTGACATCATCATTTTACTTTGTGCGCGAGCCGCTCCGGCCATTGGCGCTGATTCGTAATTTGCGTAAACTTGTTGGTTTGTGATGCTGTAAACACCCTTGATTTTTACACCAGCCGCCTTTGCTAAATCATCAGCACGACCGCGAGCTTGTTTGACCGCTTGATTGATACAAGCTTCTTCAGCTTCGCCTTTTTTATCAGAATCCCAACCAATATTACCGATGGTAACACCTGATTTTTCTTTATCAGCTTTATTACCACTGGCCGCTTGATCAATAAATTGGCCAGCTTGATCTAAGTTTTTAAATGTCACTGTTAATGAGTGCATAGCACTGTAACCTTGAATGCGGCTGATACCTGTTTTTTGCTCGTAAGCATATTCAGGTGTTACGCTGTAGTATTCAGTTTGCACGTCTTCTTTTTTAACTTTGAATTTTTCAGTTAACTCTTTAACACGTTTAACATGTTTATTGGCCATCTCTTGCGCTTGCGCAGCAGTTGCCGCTTTAGCCCAGATCTGAAGATTAATATTCATGATATTGGGATCAATGTTTTTTTCTGAAAAGCTTCCCACTTTAATTAAAGCTGGGGCGACTTCAGCCATAGCCAATGAACAAGAAAAAATCATTGCGGCAGTTACTAAAAACTTCATACGAATGCTCCTTAAATTATTCTTTAAGAATAATAGTCATCGTACGGTCTTCGCTTAAAGCTTCGCCTGCGGCTGGTACAGTTTGGTCAACTTTTCCACGGCCAATCATTTTAATTTTGATATTTTGATTAGCTGCTTGTTGCAATACTTCACGCATTGATAAGTCTTTAAAGTCAGGAACCGTAGTTAACGTTGTTGTAGTTTTATTTAAATCTGCATACGAAAATTCTTCTACTTCTTTTTCAGTTTTTTCGCTTTGTGCTACAGGAACATTAGAAATATTTTTCTCGGCCAAAACTTCTGGAGCTACACCTTCGCGGCGAACAGCGTAAGAAGCAATGCGCGAAAACACCGGAGCTGCCACTTGAGCACCGTAATAACCTTTTTTAGGATGATCTAAAGCCACATAGATCACATATTGCGGATCGTTCGCCGGAATAAAACCCGTGAAACTTCCGATATATCCGCCCGGAATATAACCGCGGCCTTCAGTTCTTACTTTTTGTGCCGTACCTGTTTTACCACCGACGATATAACCTTCAACACGAGCAGAAACACCTGAACCTTTTCCTGAAGTTACCCCCGCAAGCATTAAACGCATTTGTTGAGCGGTCTCTTCAGAAATCACGCGGCGAATCTGTTTTGTTTCAGTTGTTACCGTTTGATTCGTTTCTAAATCAGTGATTGATTCAACAATATGAGGGGCATTAAGTGTACCGCCATTGGCAATGGCCGCATAAGCATTGGCCATTTGTAACGGAGACGCTGTCATACCTTGACCGAAAGAAACGTTCGCTAATAAGTGATCTCTCCACGGAAGACCTAAGATAATTCCTTTAGCTTCACCCGGAAGATCTGTTCCGGCTTTTTGTCCGAAACCGAATTTCATTAAACCCTGACGTAATTTTTCATCGCCCAGTTTTAAAGCGATTTTACTTGTTCCGATATTTGAAGAGTAAGCTAAAACCTCACTGACAGAGATTAAACCTTGCGAGTGATTGGCTTCAGCTTCACGAATTACACGTTTACCGATTTTAAAATAACCGTTTTCACACCAGATTTTTGAATTTGGTTGAAATAATTTTTCTTCTAAGGCCTGCGCGATAACAAAAGTTTTAAGTGTTGAACCCGGCTCGTAAGTATCAGTTACCGATCTATTACGGCGAGCGCCTGGAGAAACTTTTGAAGCATCGTTTGGATTAAATGACGGAAGCGAAGCAATCGCACGAATGGCCGATGTTTTTGCATCAAGTACAACTGCGTAAGCCGCTTCAGCTTCGTGTTTTTGTAAAGCTTGTTTTAATTCTGTTTCAACAAAGTATTGTAAATCAGAATCAATCGTTAACTTAATTTCTTTTCCTTGCGGAGTTTCAGTGAATAACATGCCGTCTTGAATTAACGGTCTGCCACGCGCATCTTTACGCATAGAAACTTTTTTGCTTTCACCTTTTAATTGCTGGTCATAGAAAAGTTCTAAACCTTCAAGGCCTTGCCCTTCTTTACCGGTAAAACCAAGTGTTGTCGAAAGAAGCTGGTCATTTGGATAAACGCGTTTCCATTCTTCGACAAAACCTAAACCACGAATTTTTTGCGTTTTGATTTCTTCAACCTGAGAAACAGAAACTAAACGTTCAATCCAAACAAAACGTTTATTTTTATCTTTAATTTTCGAATAAATTTCGTTTTGGTTTTCTTTTAAAACTTTAGCTAAAAATTTTGCTGTGCCTTTTCTGTCTTCGATAATTTTCGGATCAGCGTAAATCGAATACGTCGGCGACGACATGGCTAACTCTTTACCGTTACGATCAACGATATTTCCACGGCGCGCCGGAAGCGAAACCACAGTTTGAAACTGTTTTTCCTGAAGGGAATTTAATTTTTCATGGGGAACAAACTGAAGGTAAGCTGCACGGAAAACTAAAGCGGACCAAAGAGTACAGATAAAAATAAACAGAGTGATTATTTTGGATTTCAAGGACGCCCCTCTTTATTCAAATAACTTAGAGATACTGATGGATTTAAATGAATGATCTGAGCTTGTGTCGCGCGTTTTAGCGTAAGCTTTTTTGTGGCAACAGTTTCAACCAACTGCGGACGAGTTAACTTCGCCAGTTGAATTTCTTTTTGCTTTTTCATTTCTTGATTTTTTTTAAATTCGCGAGTGTTTTTCAGAACGACATAAGACATGCGGCGTTCTTCCATTTTTAAAAACACGACTGTAAACAATGTTGTAATAACAAAAAACACACTTAAAAAAGGCTTTAACTGCCTAACGTGCTCTGAGCTCATCCTTGACCTCGTTGCAAAGTTGCAAATCTAGTTGTCGTTTTGTTCGCGCTGCATTCTGCGTAACGCAAACTTATCCGGCTTTTCCGGTTGCGCACCTTTTTGAAAGATACGCAATTTAGCGCTCCGCGCTCTAGGATTAGTTTTACACTCTTCCTCAGAGGGAACAATTACTTTCTTGTTCACAGAAAAACCTAGATCTGAGTCCTTAAATAAGTTTTTAATTATGCGATCTTCAAGTGAGTGAAACGAAATCACCGCAAGACGTCCGCCATCGTTTAACTGAAGCATTAAATTTTTTATGCCCTCTTCAACTACGTACAATTCTTGATTCACCACTAGTCTTAAGGCCATGAAATACTGAGTGGCTGGGTGAAAGCCTTTCTTATGCCAGCCATCAACTCTTTCAATCAATCCAGCTAGTTGCAACGTTGTTTCAAAAGGTTTTGTTTTTCTGTCCTGGACAATAGCCCTAATCACTCTTGCAGGATTTTGAATCTCGCCATACTCACGAAAAAGTTTGAACAGATCATCTTCGGTAAATTCGTTGATGATTCTTGCGGCCGTCATGTTTTGATTTTGGTTCATGCGCATATCTAACGGACCGTCTTTATTAAAACTAAATCCGCGATCGGCCTGATCAAGTTGCGGCGAACTCACGCCAAGATCGGCTAACATCATATCGAATTTTTCTGTGTTGGTTTCAGAAAAGTTATGAAAATTAATATGATGAATTGTAACTTCTGGATAATTTTCTTTTGCAAAAGCAATCGCTTGCAAATCTTGGTCGGTCGCAACAGCTCTGGTGATGTTGTACTTATTTTTTAATAAAGTGTAGTGACCACCGCGACCAAAAGTTCCATCAAAATAAGATAGGTTATTTTTTCCAGTCATTGAACTGAACGCTTCAATCACTTCTTCAGCTAAAACCGGCACATGACCATTCAATGCAAGTGAAACTTGACTCAAAATAACCCCTTATAATTAACAAAACCCAGACTAAGGTATGAGTGTAAAATTCGCTTATTTGTCGGTCAAGACAGAATACACTAAACTAAGTCGTGCTTGTAGAATGTCCACGATGCCATTTTAGACAACCCCAAGATCAATACTGCGCTAACTGCGGTGTGGATATGTTGGCGTATAAACCAAAAGAAGATCCAATTCTGATTAAAATCGCTAAAAGCGGAATGTTTCAGTTTTTGATGGTGGTTCTTTTAGGTATCGGCGTTACTACTTTTGTAGTTCGCACCGATCAGCCGCAACAATGGATTCAAAAAATTAATCGCTTTGCTTCTGTTAGCCCCAATACTTCACCGCAAGCAAAAACTGAAGCCGGCATTGCTGAAGACCAAGCTGAATTTGAAGCTCCCCCACCGCAAGCTAATACCTGGGCGGCTCGTGCAACAAGCCCGGCAGCAGAAACAGCTGCTGAAAGCACTGCTGCTGCAGCTTCAGCCCCACAAGCTCAAGCTTTTAGAGCAGGAACTGGCGATGTTGGCGCGGCACAAACAGTTTCAGCGACAGCAAAGCTAAGAATTCAAATGGTTGAGATTGATCATGATTATTTGAATTCAATCATGAATGAGCGTTACGGTGAACGCACGTCTCTTGGCGGCGATATTATTTTTTATAAATCAAATGCGCCGATTAAGCTGAACACAACTAACGCTCGCATTTTAAAAACAGACATCATGACTTTCGGCGAAACAAATAACAACGCCATTAGCGCCGGCAGTAACACACGTTGGATCAGGCTTGCTATCAACGCACAGGATATCAGATCCGTTCCCAAAATGTTCGGCCTTATGTATATCAAAAATCACCCTAACGATGCTCAGCAAATACCAATTGATTTTAGCTTAAGTGGCGGTGAGCAATTATACATTTCAGGAACAGGTCTTCTGACATACTTCGATATGGAAACTGACTTAGCTAACGCAGCTCCATTTACAATTTTTAAATCGGCTGACTACCGTAATCAAAAAACAACTTTTGCCATCATCATTGATCTGCAGTAAAAAATGATCATGCAAGAACATCACTACGGCCCGAATTTTCATTTAATCAATGATCCTTTTTTGCAAACGCTGTTAACTGAACTTTGCCAAAGTAAAACAACGCAACCGCAGATTAACCGCTTAGTGCAACTGATTTACAACGGCTTGATTGTTCACACCGCGAACGCTTTATTTCCTAAAGGCAAAGTCGAAGTTAAAACCCGCATGGGAGAATCACTCACTGCTGAAACTTTGACCCAAGAAACCAAAGCCGTAACCGTGAATTTAGCCCGTGCCGGAACGTTTCCGAGCCATATTTGCTATGAATATCTACACTGGTTCTTAAATGCTGAAAATGTAAGACAAGATCATATCTTTGCGGCCCGTAAAACGGATGCCAACGAACAAGTGACCGGAACAAACTTAGGAAGCTTTAAAATCGGTGGCAGCATCGAAAACAGTTATGTTTTATTTCCTGATCCGATGGGAGCTACCGGCGGAACGATTTTATCGGCTATTGATTATTACCAAAGCCAAGTTCAAGGCCCCGTTAAGAGCTATATTGCCCTACACCTAATTGTGACTCCTGAGTACTTAAAGAAAATTCAATCTGTGAAAGCTCCTCTTCAGGTTTTTGCTCTGCGCGTAGACCGCGGCTTATCTCCGGCGCACGTCTTAAATTCACCTTTAGGCCTTTACTGGGACCAAGAAAAAGGGTTGAATGACAAACAATACATCATTCCTGGGGCCGGTGGCCTTGGCGAGTTATTAAATAATTCTTTCGTGTAAAGGCTGATAAGGACATCATATGAACCCAAAGAATCTGAATCTTAAATCTTATATCTCTGAAGAAAAAATCCAAGAGAAAGTAAAACAAATCGGCGAACAATTAACGGCGAAATTCAAAGGCCAAAAAGTTGTTGCGGTTTGCGTGTTAAAAGGTTCTTTTCTTTTTTACTCTGATCTTATCCGCCAAATTAACACTGACATCACTTGTGAATTTTTCGGTGTATCAAGCTACCACGGTGGCACTTCTTCTTCTGGTGAAGTGAAAGTTACGTTAGATTTAGCAAGCCCTGTTGAAGGTATGCACGTGATCTTAGTTGAAGATATCGTTGATACGGGTCTTACAATGAATTACTTAAAACAATCGATCGAATCACGCAAACCAGCGTCTATCACGACTGTGACGTTATTAGAAAAACCTGAAGCTTTAAAAGTTCCGTGCAAGTTAGATTATGTTGGTTTTCAAATCACGAATGAATTCGTGGTTGGTTATGGTTTAGATTACCAAGGTTACTTCCGTAACCTTCCTTACATTGCCCAAGTACAAAACTTTCAATAATAGAAAGGAAATGTCATGAGACTATTTCTATCTGCTCTTGTTTTAGCGTTTTCTGTGTCGGCTTTAGCAGCTGATCCAGCAACAACAACTCCAGCGCCAACTGTTCCGCAGCAACCTAATCAGGAAGTTAAGGAAAAAGTTGAAGATATTAAAGGCACTATCGTAAAGCCAACGACTGAACAAACAGCAGCGGTCAGCAAAGCCGCTGTACGAGCGAAAAAGCTTAAAAAGAAACACAAAAAAGACTAATTAATTTCTTTACCGCGTTGCGGTCCTTCTCGACAGCAACGCTTCTTTTCAAGGATAATTTACTCTAGAGAGAGGTTATCCCTATGAAACAATACCACGATCTTCTACGTCATGTTCTAAATGAAGGTACAGTAAAATCAGACCGCACCGGCACAGGCACGATCAGTGTTTTCGGTTATCAAATGCGTTTTGATCTGCAAAAAGGTTTTCCTCTTTTAACAACTAAAAAACTTCACACACGTTCGATCTTTCATGAACTTTTATGGTTCTTAAAAGGCGAAACAAATATTAAATATTTAAAAGAAAATAAAGTTTCTATCTGGGATGAATGGGCTGACGAAAACGGCGAACTAGGCCCTGTCTACGGCAAACAATGGCGTTCATGGGAAGCCGCTGATGGAACAACGATTGACCAAATCAGCAACGTGGTCGAAGAGATCAAAAAAAATCCAGACTCTCGTCGTTTACTTGTTGTGGCCTTCAACCCGTCTGATATCAGCAAAATGGCGTTACCACCTTGTCATGCATTTTTTCAGTTCTACGTAGCTGACGGAAAACTTTCTTGCCAGCTTTACCAACGAAGTGCCGATATTTTCTTAGGTGTTCCGTTTAATATCGCAAGTTATGCGTTATTAGTGCATATGGTGGCGCAAGTTTGTAATCTTGAAGTGGGTGAATTTATTCATACTTTAGGTGATGCGCACATTTACTCAAATCACTTAGAACAAGTGAAACTGCAATTATCGCGCGAGTGTCGTCCACTGCCGAAATTAAAACTAAACCCTGCTGTTAAAAATATTTTCGATTTTAAATACGAAGATATCGAAATCGTAGGTTACGATCCACACCCTGCTATTAAGGGTGAGGTAGCTGTTTAAAATGATATTGTCGCAAATCGTTGCCATCGGAGAAAACTTTGCCATCGGTAAAGACAACAAACTTCTGTGGCACTTTCCTGAAGATTTAAAATATTTCAAAACCCAAACATCAGGAAAAATCATGATCATGGGTCGCAAGACTTATGATTCTTTAGGTAAACCTTTACCTAAACGTTTTCACATCGTGATTTCGCGCAAACCCCAAACGACTGAATTTCCAAACGTGCATTTCGTGACCACGGTCGACGAAGCGATTGCTTTTGCAAAAACAAAAATTGGCGAATGGCCCGATGAAGTGATGGTTGTCGGTGGAGCTGAAATTTACAAACAGACAAGAATGCTTTGTGACCTGCTTTATGTAACCCGCATCCCTGGCCAGTATGAGGGCGATACGTTCTACCCTTCTGATTTTCAACATGGTTTCGCGTTGCGAAACCGCCAAATGTCAGACGTTCATCCAGGTCTAGCTTACGAAGTATGGGAAAATGTCGTGTCGAAGACACGCAAAAGTTAACAATTGCGTCGAAATAATTGACGATCTCAACATAAAAAAAAATTCAATATTGCTGTCCGATAATCCGATTTAAAATATGAATTGGAGTAGTAGTTATGGATAATCAAAATACACAGCAAGTCGCTCGCCGCTTTGTTACTCAAGAATTAGCTCATATCGAAATCTACGGTAAGAACGGACGCATCCTGACTAAAATGGGAAACCTTTCTTCAACTGGTGCTTTCTTTGAAGTTTTAAGTCCGAATTTTTCGGTCAAAAAAGGCGACATCGCCCGTGTGACAATTAATTTAAGAAGTTTAAACCGTATTCATGTTGTCGATTGCGAAGTTGTCTGGGCCAAAGGTCTAGGCGTCGGCGTTCAATTTTTAAAACGCGAAGAACTTCAAGACAAATTAACAAACGTTCTTTTTTCAAATCAGAATAATTAAAGCTTGTCGACATCCTGGACTTTCGTGCTACGGTAATAGTTAATTCGTGTAAACAACTAACTATTATCACCCACGGAAGGGGCCATAATGTCAGTCAGATTTAACTTTAAAAAGTCGGCTTTATTAGCCGCAGTGATTTTAATCGCTGTTTCTGTCGCGCAATTTGCGCAATCAACATCAAACAACAGATATTGGATGAAAATCCGCGCGAAAGATAAATTCGAACGCTCGGTGATCGCTAATATTGTTGGTATCGAAAACACGACTGAAGATTACGTTGTGGCGTTCGGTGGTGACACTGAATTAAAACAGATCCAAAAATTAGGTTGGTTAATGTCGTACTCAAACTTAGCTGATGAAGCGATGTTGAGCGGTAAAGATTTTCCGGTAAAAGATTCTGCTTTTCATAACTACGCTGAAATGACAGCTGAATTAACTAAGCTTGCTAACGAAAATCCAACGCTTGTGACAATGGGTTCAATCGGCAAATCAACTGAAGGCCGCGAGACTTGGGTTTTACGTTTAGGCTCTGATCAGGCGCACGCTTCAGAAAAACCTGCAGTTATCTACATGGGTGGCCACCACGCGCGTGAACACTTATCAATGGAAATGCCATTGATGTTAGCGCAGTACTTGGTTGAACAATACAAAGCCGGTAACGAACGTATCGTGGGCTTAATGAATAACCGTGATATTCACATTATTCCGATGGTGAATCCTGATGGTGCTGAATATGATATTCAAGATGGCAGTTACAAAATGTGGAGAAAAAATCGTTCACGTAATGCCAATGGTACTTTCGGTACAGATTTAAATCGTAATTACAGCTACAAATGGGGCACTGGCGGATCTTCAACAAACCCAAACAGCGACACATACATGGGAACAAAACCATTCTCTGAGCCAGAAACAATCAATATCAAAAATTACGTTGAAGCTAACACAAACATTACAACGTTACTTTCATTCCACACGTACTCGCAGTTAATTCTTTACCCATGGGGCCACAAATACGATGGCGTTGAAAACACGAAAGATGCGAAAGTTTTCGAAACCATGGCAAAAAAAATGGCCGAATGGAATAAGTATACTCCGCAACAAGCTTCTGATCTTTATATTGCCAGCGGTGATACAACGGATTGGGCTTACGGCGAACACAAAATTTTTGCTTTTACTTTTGAATTAGATCCATCACAAGCTTCAGGTGGTTTTGGTGGCGGTGGCTTCTACCCAGGAGCTGGTGTGATTCAACCGGTATTTAATAAAAATATTGAGCCTGCTTTATATTTAATGGAATACGCGGATAATCCGTACCGCACAGTAAATGTAAGCATCGGACCAATCAGCCCGACACCTTAATCATTTCGGGCTTCAGATAAAACATTCTGAATTTTTTCATCCATCGCTTTAAGCTTATAGGGTTTGTAAACCAAACCCTTAGCTCCTAAACGAAGCGCTTTTTCTTCGCTAAAATGCGATTGTCCAGTAATAAAAATAAAAGGAATTTTAATTTCTTTATCTTGAATGGCTTTTAGTAAAGCCTCGCCGTCCATGACTGGCATTTGCAGATCTGAAAGAATGAGATTCACTTTTTTACTTTGAATAATCTCAAGGGCATTTCGCCCGTCAACAGCAGAATAAACTGACGCATCTAAACTCTTATAGTAATCACAAAGTGTTTCAAGCAAATCTGTGTCGTCATCAACGATAAGAAGACTTACTTTAGACCAATCAAAAGAACTACTTTCCACAGTATTAACCTAACATTGTATTTTTAGACCTGCATGGTCTTTCTCGAATTAGGCCCTTTGCCCAGTGCTCTAAATTTGCTTCAGAAATAATTTAATGTATTCTTTTAATATGATCAGCCTCTATGAAAAAATTCATCATGATCAATCTTTTCTTAAGTTAAAAATTTTTTCGTTTTGCGCTTTAGTCAGCACCTTTACGTTTTTTTATTTTATGGTCAATATTGACCCTTCACACAAAGATTGGTTTCCGGGAAGATTTATCATCGCTGTCTTGTCGGTAATAGGGCTTATTGCCTCGTTTAACCCATCAACATCTTTTACCAAAAGACGATATTGCGTAAACATGCTCAACTGGGCCTTTATCGTCATGTACTTTTATCTGCTGGTTCTGAACGACTGGTCGGTTTTTCACCGTTGGTCTTACTTCGTTGTGATCGCTATCATGACGACTGTCGTATTAACTTGGCGTGATTTTATCTATACCGCAGCTATTGCCCTGCTATTACCGGTCATCTTTGGACCATTCAGCTCGTTAACGGCTTTAGCCCAAGTGCATTTTCATGCAGCCAACTTTGTAACCTTTATTGTTATCGGAATAACCATGAAATCGAATTTCAAATACCGTGACGAGGTTATTAAATTAACAGATAGCTTAATCCAGAACTCGAAGATGGTAGCACTAGGCCAGATGTCTTCTGGAGTGTCTCATGAAATCAATAATCCTTTAGCTATTATTTCTAACTGCGCTGACCAGATAGAGTCTTACTTAAATAAAGATCAAAAAGATAAAACAGCGCTTCAACCTTCTTTAGACAAAATCAATAAAGCCACTCGGCGCATTTCTCGCATAGTTCAGGGATTACATAATTTTTCGCAGGGAGATAACGCAGAAGTTTTTAACCGAGTTGATACTCGCGAAATTATAACTGACGCCTGCGAACTTTACGCAGAAAAGTTTCGTACAAGCGGTATTGATTTACAGGTAAAACTTCCTGAAAAACCCGTCGTGGCTTTTTGTCAAAGAGTTCGACTGACACATTTATTGTCTAACTTACTTTTAAACGCCTACGATGACTGCGTTAAACAACCCAGCCCGCAAATTAAAGTGATTCTTGAAACTGACAGCAGCGATATTAAAATATCAGTTATAGACAACGGACCTGGTGTTCCTAAGAGCATTGAAAATCAGATCATGCAGCCGTTCTTTACAACTAAAGAGGTTGGTCAAGGAACCGGTTTGGGGCTAAGTATTGCTCTAGGCATTGCCCAGTCGAATCATGGTGATTTGTACTTGGACCGCAAAATCTCTCCGTCATGCTTTACTTTAAAGTTACCATTAGCCTAAAGCACGACGTAAAGAACCTATTACATATTAGAAATCATAGTTTCTACGAAATTTTTCGCCGAGTTGAAGTAAAGACCTACTCCAAATAAAATCAAAGACGCCGCTAACTTTGTAAAAAACGGCACGTTACTTCCCAAATAAGCTTTCTGGAAAACCATCCATAACTTTTTACCGAACGATTTTTTCTGTTTTTCTTCTGCTGTTAACACCGTTGAAGCCTGAAATCCGAAAATCACTAACGAGACTAAGATGACAATCACTTCCAGTGGCCATGCGATAAACACGTAACCCACGCAGAACTGAATAAACTTTAAGATATCCATCGGGTTATTCATTAAGTTTTTAGTTTCTTGCCATAAAATCGAAGACGCTAACTCGCGTTTTACTTCTTTAATTTTTTCTTGATCACCGATCATTTGCAGCTGTTTTAAATAAATCTTTTGAATCGTAAGTTTCGCACCATCATCTAGACTTGTTAATAAGCTTGCATCATACAAAGTATCAATTTGTTTTGATGTTAATTTATTTAAACTCATTCCGCCGTGAAGAGCGGCACGTGCAATCTTAGCGGCGTAAATTTTAACACCGGCATTCCACTTCGAAGATTTTTTTAAAGATTCTAAGTGGCGCGCTGTCATATCCATCGGATATTCAAGTTCATGCAGATAGTAACTGGCAAAAAACATATCTGTTCTTTTTTTATCTTTTGCTGAAGCATAGAATAAACTCGTACCCTGCCCCATTAACATATCATGCAGTTTATCAAAGTGATCAGAATCAACAGTCAGACTTACTTCGTTGGCTTTTTTAATCGCCTGGCTTAAGCCATAAAATTCAAACTGCATTTGTTTTCTTAGTTTGTAATTGATGGGTAAGTTAAAAGCTAAATTTAAACGGTTTACGAAATCTAAAACTTTTTGCGTTAAAACATCGAAATGAAAATCAGTTAATTCTTTATCAGTTAAAAGTTGAAAGTTTTGTTTTTTTTCTAGTTTTAAGAACAAATAATCAAGGGCCACTTGCGAGTTGTTAAGACCGTCTTTTTCAAAGGTCTGAAATGCCTCAGAAGATGTTTTTGCCAGAAGGCTTTGGGCCGGTTTACCCACCTTCGCATCGGCTAAAGAGAACCAAAAAAATGTCAGAGTGAACAAGCTCACTAAGCTTCCCATAACTGTTTTCATAAAGCCTTTATTACCTAATATTTAGGCAAATTTGAATTAAAAACTCATATATTCGATCTGGTATAGAATTATAACAAGGCGGCTGACAATTCTCGGCCCCTGTCTAAGGCTCAGAACCTGTTTTATCGTTTATAAGCAGCTAATGCTGTTTCATCCTGGAACGCTTTATGCAAAAATCCCAAAGCATGTTGAACGTAAAAATGAACTCAAAAGTTAAAAGCACAATCTCAGCCCTGTTTCTGACTGCATTTATGTTGCTGACTACAGGTTTTACGAACGCCCCGTCTTCTACCCTAGAAAAGTGCTTAGACGAGCAACCTAACGAAATTCGTGAATGTTTAGGTAAAACATCAAAGTACATCACATTAAGCAGCTGCTTTGACCAAGTGAACACTATTAAATCAAACTACTTAAAAGAAAATGTTCGCGAATACTGCTTCTATCATATTTCTGAATTTCCAAATTTAAAATCTTGTGTAGCAAAAGCGCGCCAATTCACCGATGCTGAAAACCACGATGCGGCTTTATTTAACTGCTATTCACAGTTTGAACCAACAATCAAAAAAGCAACTTGCGAGACGATGTCTAAAATGTTTCGTTTTCCAGAAAAAGGCCGCTACTTAAAATCTAACTGCGGTAATCTGAATTAAAGACCGGCTGTCTTAAAAAATTTGGTATTTGGTTTTTTAGGTAAAACTAATGGCACACCCGATGGGATCACTTTGCTTTTCTTAAGTAAAGCCATGTTTAAATGCGGGTTGAATTTTCTTAATTTATCTAAGCTTCCACCAAAATATTTTAGCGCTTCTTTTTTCGGAACCGCTTTCGCTGTAATTACGCGATTCATCGGAAGTGGTTTTGCTTTTAAAAGATCATCGCCGAATAAAGACTTAGCTTCACGCTCAACTTCTAATACCGCTAAAAAGCAGGCGTAAAAATTTTCTGAAGCAAAACCCCAGCTTCTTGTTTTATCGTCTGACTCAATCAAATCTGGTAAATAATTCGAGTTACTGACACGAACCATTTTTTTAATTCCACCCAACCCATGATTATAAGCAGAAATAGCTAACGGCCATTTTTTTAAAGCACGATAGTTATCTTGTAACATGTCGGCTGCAAGTAAAGTGGCATAATACGGATGATTACGTTTATCGTAGAAATTTTTAATATAACCTTCAGGACGTGCTACAAACGGCATGATTTGCCATAAACCGCTGGCTCCCACTTTTGATTGGGCATTAACATTAAAAGAACTTTCAACAAATGGCAGACGTGATAATTCAACCGGAAGATTTTTTTTACGAAACACTTCTTCCATCATCGGAAGATATTGGCCCGATAAGAATAACGCTTTTTGCATGCGCTCTTTAAGACCTGTTTGTAAACGAATACGTTTTACGTTTTTAATTTTCCATTTAGCCGCTAAACGAATGCGCTCGTAGTTGATCAGATTATCGATTTTTTTTCTTTTTTCAGACGCCGTTAGATTTTTATCGTTTTGGATATGTTCCCAGCTGATTTCGCCAAACACGTATTCAGGAAAATCAGGATCGTGAAAAAGACCAGCTGTTTCAGGAACTTCGGAATAAATCTTTTTCCAGAAATCCACGCGGCCGCGCATGTCTTCGTTAGCTTTAAAAACTGATTTTTTAGGAAGCGTTGACTTCCACTCTGTCACCAGAGCGTAGCTTTGAAGGCTTGTTAGAAAAATAGCGGCTGCTAGAAATAAAAATCTCACCTATCTATTTTAGAAGGTAAATTAGGATTTGATCAAAAGCTTCACGCACTCTGGCCTCATCTTGTGGACCATTGTATAGAAACGCAAAGCGGTAAATATCCCCGTTCTTTTGTCCAGCATAGCCTGCTAAAGTGACAACACCGTCTAAATATCCCGTTTTTGCGCGCACAAAGCCCGATGCCGGTGAGTTTTTCATGCGTTTTTTTAATGTTCCATCAATCGCTGCAATTGGAAGCGATTCTAATAACGTCGGAAAATAACGAAAATCATTCTGCATCGCTTTTAAGACCGTACCCATAGCGTAAGCTGAAAGCTGGTTATCACGTGTAAAACCTGATGGGTTATACACTTTGAAATCGTCTTTTCCTAATCCTAACTCTTTAAGATCTTTTTGAATGACTTTTACACCGGTTGCTAATGTCGCCGGTGTTTCACCAGATAAAGCTGCCAAGTTTTTTGTAAGCATTTCGGCGACGTAATTATTAGAAAACTTATTCATATCAGCTAAGATCATCGATAAACTTTTGCTTTCAAAAGTAACAACTTTATCTGCTGAAGAAGGTGTTTTACCGTGTTTAACTTTACCTTTAACTTCGATACCTCTTTGACTTAAGAAAGCGCGTAAGTTTTCACCGGCCCACTGTTCAGGATCAGCCACGTTTTTATAGTAGGCTTTCTCCATACCACCTTTTAGCACATCGCCGGTGACTGTGATTGTACGGCTTTTTTGGTCAACATCGATAATCAGTTCGCGGCTTAATTTTCTTTTAGTTACTGTTTTATTAATTAGGCCAAAATATAAATTTTCTGGATCAAGCACCACTTGTGCTTTTTCGTTTTCTTTTTCACCTGGTTTAACAAATACATTGACCGAATTCCAGTTAAAGCTCATGGCTCCCACTGGGGCATCGTAGGAACGGTCTACTCTGGCTGACTCGCGCGAATTATCAAAACGAACATCATCAAAATAATAATCATCAACAACAATATCACCAGGAATCAAACGAATTTTCTGGCGTGTAAATTCATTGACTAAATACCAAAGATTTTCAGAGACAAAACTAGGATCACCGTTACCTTTTAAATAAAGATTTTTTCCATCGAAATATAATTCAGTTTTAAACTTCTGTGTAAGATCGATATTTTTTAAAACCGAATACGATGTTAAAAGTTTTGAAATCGAAGCCGGAATATATAATTTCTTCGCGTTATTTTCGTAAACGTTTTGGTCTTTTAAAGAAATAACTAACCCGACATGATCAGGATTAATCTTGTTTTTGGTTAGAATTTCTTTAACTTCAGTCTGCAGTGATTGAGATGTTTGCGCTGTCGCCATCATTGGCGCCAGACTATAGTTGAGTAAAATTAATAATCGCAATATGTAGTTCATTTTATAAACTGTATCGGCAAAATAGTGATATGAAAACTAGAGATTGGCTTTTGGTCGTCGCAACACTACTTTTAGCAGTGATTGCAGACCAGGCTTCAAAAAATTGGGCGTGGACAATGACAGAGCACTGGGTGGGACCAATCCACTTCGTACTCGTAAACAATGATGGCGCCATGTTAGGTATGTTTTCAAAACTACCTGCGTTTCTTCGTATCGTTACATTATCGACAAGCGGCTTTTTTATTTTAAGCTTGTACGCTTTCTTACAATTTATGGTTCCGGTCAAAGTGATGCGTTTACGTTTAGGTTTATCACTTTTAGTGGGTGGTATTTTAGGAAACGTTTTAGATCGCACTTACTACGGTTATGTTTTAGATTTTATCAGCATGAAAATCGGCAATCACCATACACCAATCTGGAATGTGGCCGACATGATTCAATGGATTGGTTATGCGCTGTTAATTTATTCATTATTTAAAGACGGCAAACAACTTTGGCCAGACCAAGATTACAGAAATAAATTCTGGATCAATAAACGCTTCCAATTAAAATACGCGTTTATTTTTATCGGCACAGGCGTTTTAGTTTCACTAGTTTGCATGGTATTTTCATACACGTATTTCAAAATCGCCTTAAAAGAATTAGGCGTGTATGAATCTCATGAAGAGTACACAAAAGCATTCTTATACTCATTCGGAATTCTGGTATTAGCTTTTTCGATCGTACTATTCTCGGTCGCAAAATTTATCTCACACCGAATCGCAGGCCCAGTTTACGCCTTCGAACGCTTCCTAAGCGCAGCCCTAGATGGCAAAGGTTTAGAAGAATAAAAGAAAGCCTTACAACTACGAGCCGGCGACGATTTCAAACACTTAGAAAAACTAGCC